>JBJETA010000078.1:0-13856 GCA_051883075.1 Anaerovoracaceae bacterium | reverse complement strand
TGGCATTTATAAGCCCATGTATAGCGAAGAAAAATGAAATCTCTGATGAAAATACGGGAAGTTATATCGAATATAACGTTACCTTCGATCATCTTATGAAATATTTAAAAGATGTTCCTGAATCGAGAGAAAAGGTTAAGGAAGAAAAAGAGTTCGGACTGGGTTCGATTTATCCTATGCCCGGAGGCTTGAAAGAGAATGTTTACTGGCTTCTCGGTGAAGATGCTTTTGTGCGCCAGATGGAAGGCGAGATGCATATGTATCATTATCTTGAAAAGAACAAGGATTTACTTAAGAATGGCAAAACACCGTATCTTTTTGTCGATGCACTGAACTGTGCAGGAGGCTGCTTGTACGGAACAGGTATAGATCCTGAAAACAATGATAATGAAAAAGTTTTCTGCGCTCTTCAGGAAATAAAGAAATCAAGCAAGAACAACGGCCTCAGAAACGCATGGAGCAGAAGACTGAAACCTTCAAAGCGTCTTGCAAGCCTTAACAGACAGTTCTCGGGACTGAAGCTGGAGGACTTTATCCGACATTACTCCGACAAGAGTGCGGAATGCAGATTCAAAATTCCATCGCAGAGTCAGCTCAATGATATCTTTAACGATATGAAAAAAGATACGCCGGAAAAGAGGAGCATAAACTGCAGCGGCTGCGGATACCCTACTTGTGAACGGATGGCAAGGGCTATTTTCAACGGCTTCAATCACAAAGAAAACTGCGTTTATTATTCACGTGATATGCTTCTGGTTGAAAAGGAAGAAATCGAAAAGCTTATGGCTGATGTTAATGCGGCTGATGAAAACGCACGCCGCAAGAAGGAAGCTATGATAGAAAAAATCCATGAAAGCTTTGGCAATCTGGATCAGTCTATCAGTGCCATCGAAGACGGAAGTAAGACAAACACCACAGAGAGTGTGGCTATTTCCGAGGCAATGAAGGATGTCAGCAGCTTCGCGGAAGGACTTAAGAACACATTAAATGAAATTGAAGAATATCTTTTGAACCTTCAGAACAACAATGAAGCAGTTATTGCAATCGCCAGTCAGACCAATCTGCTTGCCCTTAACGCATCCATAGAGGCGGCAAGAGCAGGTGAAGCGGGCAAGGGCTTTATGGTTGTTGCAGATGAGATAAAAACACTGGCAGGAAACTCAAAAAATACTGCCGATGACAGTATAAAGACAAAGGAAGATGTGGAAAAGGTGGTTAAGAAGCTGCTCGAGGAGGCAGAATATCTGAGGGACGTAATCACTCAGGTAAACAGCAGAACTGCAAATCTGGCAGATTCGGCTGCGGAAACCACAAACTCCATAAACGAAGTTCATGCAGTAAACTCTGAGGTTCAGAGAGCGCTTGAGATTCTCATGGAAAATGATTAGGAGAAGAAGTTGAAAGCTTACGAAAAGGATAATGATCGGATAAATCTCATAACAAAAACCACAGAATTGGCGATGAACATAACTCAAAATTATGTAAATCAAAACGGGCGAGCAATCGATGCGACTGCAGGAAACGGACATGATACCCTTGCTCTGGCGAGAAAAGTTGGCAAAAATGGCTATGTTTTGGCACTTGATATCCAGCAGGAGGCCATTGACAATTCAAGATTACTCCTGGAAAGCCATAAAGAGACTGGGCAGGTTAAGCTTGTACAGGGCTCCCATGAGTTTTTAAAAGAGCATTGGCAGCAGTATGCCGCAGAGCTTAAAGAACGCGGCATGATAGAAGATGCAGATGGATTCAACCCGGATGCCGTTGTTTTCAATCTGGGCTATCTTCCAAAGGGGGATAAGAATATTGTTACAAAGACCGATTCAAGCGTAAAGGCTGTTAAAGCCGCCCTTGAACTGGTGAAACCGGACGGAATAGTAACAGTTACTCTTTACGGAGGTCATGAGGAGGGTGCGAAGGAAAAGCAGGCAGTGCTGGATTTTGCAGCAAGTTTAAACTCCGGGGAGTTTCATGTCGTTTATGCATCTATGCACAACCAGGGAGAAAAAGCTCCCGAAATACTATGGATTACAAAGAAACAATTGACGAAGTAAAAAAAGATGTTTTAAATGCACAAAACCGCAATGTTTTTAATCAGGAGGACAGCGGTATGTCCAGGTATAAGCTTCAAAACGATTTAAAAGAATATATAAGCATTATCATGGAGATAAGGGGACTTTCTTCGGTTCAGAAAAATAAACTGAAAAGTCCTGATGATTACTGTCCCGCTTTAAAGGAAAACTATCAGAAAATAGGTGAGCTTGGCAGAAAAAGCAGAAAAATCTATCAGGAAACTATTGTTCCCTTTTTAACCGGCGATGAACTGTTGGACTGTGAAACGGTTACGGCATATCAGAACTTCTGCAGGGAGCTGCTGAATCCGTTTTCCGAGGAGGAGCTTGACCTTTCTCTTCTTTATGAGGTGTCTGCAAGGCTTCTTGAGGATGCTTACTTAAAAAATGATGAAGATTACAAGGTTCATCAGCTTTATGTACATATAAATACATGCTATGCAAATGTAAACAGAACTAACAGAATCAAGGTAACAAGAAAACTGTCACTTGCTTACCGAAATGACGGACTTGATGCGGCAGCGGAAATGCTTAAGTATCTTGATAGGGACAGATTTCTCTCTATCTCAGTGGAAAGCAGGAAGCTGGTGCTTATACAGTCAAGATTTTATCTGGCTCTCTATGATACCTTTTATGTTGATGATGACATTAACCGGCTGAGACTGGAAGACCTCTGGAAAGCATATGAGCTTTCAAATGACCCGTACTACAGGGAAAATGCCGGAGACTATGACTGGAACTATCATATTATAAAATGCTTTGAGCATATGGGACAGCTGACAGAAAAAGGAAATGCCTGGGGGTTTAAAAAAGAAAGTATCGTAAGAATAACCCGGGGCATAGAGATTCTGGAAAAGGTCTGGAATGAAGACCCTGAGAAAAACGGAAAAATTCTCCCGAAGGTTCATCTGGAGCTTATAAAAGTCAGAAACGACTACTTTGCCCAACGGATTTCAGTTGATGAATACAGAAAAAAGCTTAAGGATATGTACGTGCGGTGGCAGAATGACCGGTATGATATGTATTCTGTTCTCTGCAACATATTCATTCCCGTTGAATTCCTTGCAACTGTTGACGAAAGCAGCATTGACAGTGAAACAGAAGCCTTTCTTTCGGAGTTATATAAAAGAACAATTAAATATATTCTGCATTCCTCCAACAGCGAATCCTTTTTTTTACTGTTGGAATATATGTCCGGCTTTATGGAATCCTTCATTGAGTTTCCGGGAGGTATGACCTTTGAGGAAATGGGGCTGAGCTGCCTTGCGGCTGCACATCCGCCTACTTATGTACATTCACTGCAGGTGGCGCAGATAGGAAAAAGCCTGTGCAGGCATCTGGTGGATTTCAGACCTGAGTGCTTTATCGGTGTTATGGGCTGTGAGACGGAGGCGGAAGTATTAAAAAACAGGGAAAAGATACTTGCACATGTTTACCATGGAGGTCTTTGCCATGACTTCGGCAAGATATGTCAGATAGATACGATATTTGTGTATGGCAGGAATCTGCTTGATTCGGAATTCGACACTATAAAAACCCACCCTGAGATGGGGGCATTCCTTCTTGGAAAGTTTCCGTCAACTGAAAAATATGTAAACATGGCAAGACTGCACCACAAATGGTATGACGGAACGAAGGGTTATCCTGAACTTTATGACAACAGAAAATCTGCTGATAAAATATTTGTTGATATAATAAAAATTGCAGACTGTATCGATGCGGCAACTGACCATATAGGCAGAAGCTACAGCAGGGGAAAGACACTTGATGAGGTGATATCTGAGATTATCTCCGGCAGAGGTACGGAATATTCTCCTGATGTGGCGGATATTCTTGAAAAAGACGTTGTTGTTAATGACCTGAAATACCTGATTTCCGAAGGCAGAAATCAGAATTACAGAAATGCATATATACAGACTGCATAAAAAGGTTTTCGGAAGATAAAGAAAGTGTGAGAAAAAATGGAAATAAGAAAAAAAAGAAATGAACAAAATATCGGGAACAATTTTAATTTAGGTATCAGAGGAAAAATGATTGCAGGTATTTTAGTACCTCTTGTAATTATCCTGGTTATCATAGGAGCTTTTCTTACATTAAATGTGGGAGATATTGTCGACAATCTGAAATCACAGAACATTAATCAACAGATAGAGGTTGCAGGTTTAAAGACTGTGAATTACTTTGCAGGCGCCTTTAGTGCGGCGGAAGTAACTGCGGAAATGCCTTCCGTAACACAAATGATTGATGAAGTAAATGCTTCTTCTGAAGACTTTGATTTTAGGGATTCTGAGCTGTTCGGAGCAGTATCAAAGGATTTAAAAAAGGTTGCGGAAAAACAGGGAGACAGTGTACAGGCAGTATGGCTTGCCTGTGTTAAAAACAGTCAGATAATGCAGTCGGATGATTTTATATCTGATGAAACCTTTGTTACTACAGAGCGACTGTGGTATAAAATGCTGGCGGCAAAACCGGGAGAAAGCATTGTAACGGGGGCTTATGTAGATGCAAGCACAGGTAAACTTGTTGTAACTGTTGCAGCTCCTGTTATGGATGGAGATACCGTTACTGCGGCTGTTGGTATCGACATCCTTATAGACACTTTGAGCAAGGAATTAAGTGCGCTTAATGTAGGAGAAAACGGATACATTGTAGCTTATGATACAGATAATAATATAATTTATCACCCCGATTCAGATTTAATTCTGACGAATGTTTCTGAAACGGAATACTCGCAGGAAATAATAGAGGCTGTCAGCGGCGGACAGAATCTGGACATTACGGCGTGCACGGACGGGGAAAATGATTTATATGCATCTGTTAAAGTTTTAGATGATATAGGCTGGACTATTTTTGGATGTATGCCTGAAAAGGAATATATGCAGGAGCAGACAGACACCTTTAGGATTATAGCCTGCGGATTTTCAATTTGTGCGGTATTGCTTATCGTAATATGCGGCATTAGGGCAAATTCAATAGTAAGACCTGTGAAAAAGCTGACTGATATCACAAAGCTTCTGGCTGACGGTGAGCTTGATGTTGAAATGAATGTGTCTTCAAATGATGAAATAGGCATGCTTGCAGATAATATCCACAGCATTGTGGAGCGGCTGAAAACATACATATTGTATATTGATGAAATTGTAGATGTTCTGGACGGACTGGGACACGGAATGCTCGTCTTTAATTTAAAACAGGATTATCACGGCGATTTCAGCAGATTAAAGAGTGCTTTGCTGGACATTCAAAAATCGCTGTCAAGTACAATGATTGAAATCATAGGTTCAGCCGATCAGGTTGCAACAGGTGCCGATCAGGGCATGGAAGTGGCAAATTCTCTTGCAGAAGGAACTACGGAGCAGGCAAGTTCGGTAGAAGAACTTGCAGCAACTATTCAGGATTTATTTGTACGTTCAAAGAAAGGAGCGGAAAATTCACTGAAAGCAAGCAAGCAGCTTGATGAAATAGGAGCTGAGCTGGAAAACAGCAATGAAAAAATGCAGGATATGCTTAAAGCTATGAATAACATAGCAGCTCAATCAGGAGAAATTGAAAAAATCATAAAGACCATAGAAGACATTGCGTTCCAGACTAATATACTTGCATTAAATGCAGCTGTTGAAGCAGCACGTGCAGGTGAGGCCGGCAAGGGCTTTGCTGTTGTTGCTGATGAAGTAAGAAATCTTGCAAGCAAAAGCAGTGAGGCAGCAAGCAATACTACTGTATTGATTCAGAGTTCCGTTGATGCGGTTGGTGCAGGTTCAAATATGGCAAACGAAACTGCGGAGGGAATAGCTGAAGTTGTAAAGAGAGCTCAGGAAGTTGTTGCGGTAATTGATGAAATTGCCAGAGATTATCAGGATCAGACTGAAAATCTTGGATGGGTTTCAACAGGGATTGAGCAGATTTCTTCCGTTGTACAGACAACCTCTGCCACTTCTGAAGAAAGTGCAGCCTCCAGTCAGGAACTTGCCGATCAGGCAAACCTGTTAAAGAAGCTGGCAAGTAAATTTCATATTGACAGAAGCTATAAAGAGCTGTAAACAGAAAAAATAAAGGATAAAATTTGAGAAAAACTCTTCCGGATAAAGCAGGTGCCGGAAGAGTTTTTTTAAAAAATTTGAAAAAAGTTCCAGAAATCCTCTTGACTATACGGTTACCGTATACTTTAAGATTATTACAGGAGGAGATAAAAATGAAACTTTCACTAAGAATTAAGGCAGCATACGGTATAGTTGGTATAGCAGACCAGTGTCTGTATTTTCTGTTCGGAACATTTTTTCTGTTTTTTACAACAACAATAGTGGGGCTTGATCCGGGAATAGCAGGAATCATAGCAGCTCTGGGTGCGGTATGGGATGCCGTCAGTTCGGCTATAATAGGATTTATTTCCGACCACTGCGAATCGAGATTTGGCAAGAGAAGAATTTTTATTATGTGCGCATCACTGCCGGTAGCCATTGTCACAACTCTGCTGTTTACGGCAATTGAAGCTTCCATGGCGGTAAAAATTATTTATTATACAGTTATGGCATTGCTGTTCTGGACGGGTTTTTCTTCATTCTTCATTCCGTTTCTTGCATGGGGTGCGGAGCTTACAGAGGATTACAATGAAAGAACAAGCCTTCGTTCTTTTGCTTATGTGGGAAATACTTTAGGTATGGCTGTAGGTGCGGTAATGCCCTCAGTCTTTGTAGACCACCTTGCGGGTCTTGGAAAAACCCAGGCACAGGCATGGCAGGGAACAGCCATGATTATTTCGGGCTGTGTATTCCTTACACTTTTTGTAGGTGCATTTGTTATAAAACCGAAATACACTGCCGAGGGCTGGAATCAGACAAACAGCGGACCTGAGGAAACAGATGGAGCAGAATGGGAAGATGGTAACGGACTGCAGTACGGAAACTGCAAAAATCAGCACAAGAGGGCGGAAAAACAATACTTTTTCATGAAAGACCTCTGTCTGGCATTGATTGAGCTTTTCAAAAGCTTTTTTGAAATATTGAAGCTCAAGACACTAAGATGCATAGTTTATGCAAGCATACTTTATCTGGCGGCAAATACAATATTTGTTGCGGACAGACTTTATTTCTATACTTACAATATGGGACTTTCGGCAACGGGCATTTCACTTCTTATGGCTATCGAACCCTTTGCCGGCATGATTTTCGTTCCTTTACTGGCAGTGACAAGCAGCAGCTTTGACAAGCGTACACAGTTTATGGTCGGTATGAGCATTTCCTCGGCATGTATGATAGGTCTGAGGTTTGTGGGAACAACGAACTTTGCCGAAGCGGCACTTATGCTGGTTGCTTTCGGTCTGGGCGCTATCTGCTATTGGCAGCTTATGCCCGCTATGATATATGATGTCTGTGAAGTTGATGAGCTTGTGAACCACAAGCAGAGACAGGGAACCATAGTATCACTGCAGGCCATATCCGAATCACTGTCGGAGGCAGTAGGACTGGTGCTCATGGGTAATATGCTGAAAATGGCAGGCTTTGACGGCAATGCAGCCGTGCAGAGTGAAACGGCGCTTTTCTGGATTGACAACGCTTTTACACTGATACCGGGTCTGTTCATGCTCCTGTCGGTAATCATGGTATTCAGATATCCTATTACAAGAGAACTGTTCAACAAGGTGCTTGCCGCTGTTGAAAAGCAGCGCAGAGGGGAAAGGGCAGAAAATCTCGAAGAACTTCTGGAAAAATGCACCATGCAGAAACGCAATAAAAAACAGAGTGGTTTTTAAACCACTCTGACAGAAATTTTAAGCATATAATTTTCATACCCGAACATTGAAAGCTCATCAAGGATATTATCTTCATAAAAATATTTATCCGCTGTTAAGCCTTTTGCAGCAATATCGTCCATAAGAAGCCTGTAGCTTTTGTGGGCGGTATTGTAGCCGTCGGGGTGATATATAACCGCATAGGTTCCGGCAGGCTTTACCATGATGTCCGGATATATTTCAGGATTTTTAACCTTAGTATATAAATACTTGTACTGATAATAAAACTCAGTTACGGGAATCTCGTCGGTAGGAAGTATGCTCCCGGCAGTCGGCAATATGTACATCCCCAGCTCATGACAGTAATTGTAGTGCTTTTTAAGTGCCGCAGCCAGAGTCAGGTCGCTTTCCTCGCCGTCGTATTCCGTTGTAACAAGATACTCTTCCGGCAGCTCCCGGTAGGTCACAACACCGCCTTGGGCCTGCATCCCTTCCTTGGTTGCATCCCTTTTAGCACCCATATAGTTTTTTATCCACTGCAGTTCCTTTATCTTTTCGTCCAGCTCCTTTTCCTTTTCGCTGAGAAGCGTGATAAGATTCTGAGGGTTCCTGTGGTCAAGATATTTCTTGATTTCCTTCAGCGGCATATCAAGCTCCTTAAGCATGGTAATGTTCTCAAAAACCTCAATCTGCTGGAAAGAATAATATCTGTATCCGTTTTCACCCATTATTTCCGGCGAAAAAATCCCTATATCGTCGTAATGAAAAAGAGTCTGCTTCTTAACATTGCATATCTTCGCAAATTCACCTGTGGTGAAATATTTCTGTCTTATTTTATCTGACGGTAATGTTCTGTCCATAAATAACACCTCTCTGTAATGTCCGGCTATTATAGTATACATAAAAAATAGGTGGTTTAACTAGACTTAAATTTTCAGCTTTAGTATAATTATGTGGTAATGTTCTGCAAAAAGAAAGATAAAACTCAGAAAGTGCAGAATAAAATTAAAAAAGCATAATAAACTGAAAAACATGAAAGAGGCGTAAATATGAATTATATAGAAACAAGGATATATACAAGCAGCATAGGAATAGAAATACTCTTAAACATCTTGTCTGAAATCGGTATTGATGATGCGGTCATTGAAGATCCCAACGATATTGCTGATTTAATGGACAAAAAGAATTCCTATGACTGGGATTATGTGGATGCAGATGTTATGGAACAGATAAACGAAGAACCGAACATTATTCTTTACATGGATGACAGTGATGAGGGCAGGGAAAAGCTTAAGCTTGTAAAGTCCACAGTTGAGAACTGGAAAAAAACCTTAAAGGCAGAGGAAATAGGAAAGGGAGCATATTACGGAAGGCTTGTTATAGAAGAAAAGGCAGTGAAGGATGATGACTGGAAGGATAACTGGAAGGAGTTTTTCAAGCCTTCAAAGATAACAGACAGGATAGTGGTAAAGCCAAGCTGGGAAAACTATGAAAAACAGTCGGAGGATGAGCTTATCATTGAGATAGACCCGGGCATGGCATTTGGAACAGGAACCCATGAAACTACAACTCTGTGCATAAAGCTTCTGGAAAAGTATGCGGAGGAACAGGATAAGGTCCTTGATGTAGGCTGCGGCTCAGGCATTCTTTCCATCGCTGCGGGACTTCTGGGCATTAAGGACATTCTTGGGGTGGATATCGACCCTGTGGCAGTTGAAGTTTCAAAGGAAAATGTCGAGCTTAACGGTTTTTCCGATGTGGTTAAAATTCAGTGGGGAGACTTGACAAAGGGCATAGATTACAAGGCTGATGTGGTTGTTGCAAACCTCATGGCGGATCTTGTCATGATGCTGTCCTGTGATGTTGCAAAGCACTTAAAAGGAAAAGGCATATTTATTTCCTCGGGAATACTTGCGGAGAAAAAGGAAAAGGTTTCGGCGGAAATTGAAAAAAACGGTTTTGAAATAATAGAAATACTTGAACAGGGAGAATGGTGCGCAATAGCGGCAAGGCTTAAATAAAAAGGATAAAACGGAATGAACAGATTTTTTACACAGCCCGGAAACATCGGGGATAAAATCATAACAATTACAGATAAACAGGACATACAGCATATCGTAAAGGTTTTAAGGCTGCGGGAGGGCGACAAAATAGAGGTTTCGGACTCCGTTAAGTGGGAGTATGAAGCAGAGATTTCTTTTATTGATAAAGATTATGTGGAAGCGGTTATTACAGACAAGCAGAAGTTTACAAATGAACCGTTTACGAAAATTACTCTTTTTCAGGGCATTCCCAAGCAGGGCAAAATGGAACTGATTGTCCAGAAAAACGTGGAGCTGGGTGTAAACGAAATAGTTCCTGTTTTTACCGACAGGACAGTAGTAACCGACAACGGAAAGTTTTCAAAGAAAATAGAAAGATGGCAGAAGGTTGCAGACGAAGCTGTAAAGCAGTGCAAGAGAGGCATTATCCCCCATATAGGTGAGGACATTACCTTTAAGGAAATGACACAGCTTTTACAGGGCTTTGACCTTGTGCTTTTCCCTTATGAAAATGAAGATGACCGTATAATCAAGGACGCACTACGCGGACTTGAAGAAAAACCTGAACACGTGGCGATTATCATAGGACCGGAGGGCGGATTTTCGGATAAAGAGGCGGAAATCCTGAAAAGCATGAAAACCGAATGTGTTACACTGGGAAAAACAACACTCAGAACGGAGACTGCGGGCATAGCGGCCATTGCCATGACGATGTACGAACTTGAATTGTAAAAATATTAAAAAAACTGTTTATTTTTGTGAAAAGAATGGTAATATTATATATGTAAGCCGTATGGAATATATGGCAGAAAGATTTGACAGGATTAAAGGAGGTTCCAGATATGAGTGAAAAGAAATTTTTTGTTTGTGAACATTGCGGAAACTTGGTTGGAGTTATAAAAGATTCAGGAGTTCCGATTGTCTGTTGCGGACAGCCTATGAAACAGCTCAAGGCAAATACTGTTGATGCAAGTGTTGAAAAGCATACTCCTGTTGTTAAGGTTGAAGGAAACAAGGTTACTGCAGAAGTAGGTTCGGCAGAGCATCCTATGGTAAGTGAACATTTCATCGAATGGATTTATGTTGATACAAATAAGGGCGGACAGAGAAAGGCTCTTAAGCCTGAAGAAAAGCCTGTAGCAGAGTTTGTTATGGCTGAAGGTGAAAAGGCAGAGGCTGTATATGCATACTGCAACCTTCACGGACTCTGGAAGACAGAACTGTAGTCGGTGGGGAACATAAATAATTTTATGTTAAGCTTTGTGCCGGCTGCTGTTAAGCTGTAAAACTGAATTGTAACAAAAAGCAAAAAAAGCCATATACTGTACCGATTAGTATAAAAAAAGAAAGGTCGGTAGTATATGGCTATTAAAATTTTTGTAGACCAGGGGCACAATCCCCAGAATCCAAATGCAGGTGCGGAGGGTCACGGCGTGCGCGAACAGGACATTACCTATGATATAGGAGTAAGGCTGGCGGCACTGCTTAACAATGACCCGAATTTTGAAGCAAGGCTTTCGCGAAACACACCGGAAGAAATACTCGGCTCAAACAACGCTACGAGCCTGCAGACAAGAGTATTTGATGCAAATGCATGGGGCGCGGATTTCTTCATCAGCCTGCACTGCAACTCGAGCAATATTCCTACAGCGAGCGGAAGCGAAGCCTATGTTTACAGCTTCGACAGTCCTGGCTATGATATGGGCCGGAATATTCTTGAAGGGCTGAACTACAACACGGGACTTGCGAACAGAGGGGTATTTGAAAGACCGTCTTTATATGTTCTCAGGGCAACCGATATGCCTGCGGTACTCGTTGAGATGGGATACATAAGCAACGCACATGATGCGTATCTTATGTCAAATGACCCCGACAGCTTTGCCATGGGTATTTACAACGGCATACAGCTTTACTACGGACTGCTTTAGAAAACAGGTTTAATCTGATAATATCTTGTCAAAAAAGGCCTCACTGCTTTTGCCGGGCGGACGGAGAAATCTCCCGAGCTGGTAAAGACAGTCGGGGTCTTTTGTTATGCGGTTTAACCGTTCGCTGCAGGTAAGGGAGGCTTTAAAGCCCATTTCCTTTATCACTTTTTCAGAGGCCTTGCTGTAGTATCCGTAGGGATAGGTCATGGTGTTCGGTGTAAAGCCTGTATAATCGTACATCTTTGTCTGAAGCTGGCCTATATCGTCCTGCATTGCGGCTTTATAGTCCTCATATTTTTCACCCCTGAGTTCAGTACAGCCCTTACGCCCTTTATCGTAGGAATGCATGTCATATGTGTGGTTCTGTATTTCCACAAGCCCGGAAATCATCATTTCGTTTATGTGGTTCCACGTCACATGAGAGTAGTAAGTATTTTCTTCCTTCAGCAGGCTGAACATGTCCGTCTGTGAGCCTATGATTGAAATTACAGCCTTCTGTCCGTATTCCTTCAAGAGAGGGTAAGCAAAATAATAATTGTTGAAATATCCGTCGTCAAAGGTAAGAACGATAGGCTTTTCAGGCAGCGGAGCATCGTTGTAGACATAATCTATCAGTTCTGTCATGGTAACGGCTGTATAGCCATGCTCCTTCAGGTATTCCAGGTCGGTTTTGAAAAGCTCGGGGGAAATAAAATACTTGTTCTGCTTTGAAGGCTCGTCTATAAGCGCGTGATACATGATGACAGGCAGTGTTATCTCAGTTTCCTCACCGTATTTTGCTGTCGGAAGGGAAGAAAGCTCATGCCGCATCCCGCTGAATATGGCACAAAGCAGTATTATTGATATGGCAGTAAGCAACGCCACGGTAATGCCCCACAGTTTCTTTCTTATAAATCCGTATAAATTTGAAACACCCGGTTTTAATGCCGGCCTTTTATGTAAAAATCTGTTTTTCATGATGAAAACATGCCTCCTGTATATGGGAATCGCTTAAATATTATGAATATGGACATGAAAACATTACAACTTGTAAAAAAGAAGTATATAAGTTATTATAAGTTGATAGAAAACGGAGGAATGACAGACATGCTTATAGCTATAAAAACATTGGGCTGCAAAGTCAACCAGTATGAAACTGAGATGCTTAAAGAACGCTTTCAGAAAAAAGGACATGAAATAGTAAATGAAAACGATTTTGCGGATGTATATATTATAAATACCTGCACGGTAACAAGCCTTGCAGACAGAAAATCAAGGCAGTATATAAGAAAGATGAAAAAGTCAAATCCCAAGGCTGTGATTGCCGTGACCGGATGCTATGCACAGGTAAGTCCTGAAGAGGTTGCTGCCATACAGGAAGTGGATATCGTGGCGGGAACAAATAAAAAAGGAGAACTGCCGGAGCTTATTGAGCAGTATATAAATGAAAAACAGGAAAATACAATCAGCGTTGTAGACGGATATGAGGGACTGTGCGAATACATGGAAACGGGCATTATCACTTCCATGGAGTCGAGAACCAGGGCATATATAAAAGTACAGGAGGGCTGCAACAGATTCTGCTCATACTGCATCATACCTTATGCAAGAGGAAAGGTGAGAAGCCGCCGGGTAAAAGAAGTTGTTGAAGAGGCGAAAAGCCTTATCTCACAGGGATTTAAGGAAATTATACTGACAGGCATAAATACGGCCTTGTATGGCATGGAAGAGGGCTTCGCAGAGGCAGACGGAATGTTGGCTGCGGGTTCTGCTGCCGGAGGCAACGGGAATAGCATTGAAAAATGTGAAGGAATAGAAATACTGCTTAAGGAACTGGAAGAAATAGACGGCGATTTCCGAATCAGGCTTAGTTCGCTGGAGCCGACGGTAATAAATGCCGACTATGTGAAAAGATTGATGAAATACAAGAGACTGTGTCCTCATCTTCACCTTTCTGTCCAGAGCGGAAGCGATAAGATACTGAAGGCCATGAACAGGCGGTATGACAGAGCAGAGTATCTGGAGATTGTAAGAGTTCTCAAGGAATTTGACCCCGGCTTCGGCATTACCACGGAAATTATTGCGGGCTTCCCGGGGGAAACGGAGG
>JBJETA010000077.1:0-13896 GCA_051883075.1 Anaerovoracaceae bacterium | reverse complement strand
TTCCAACTCCGAAATATGTAATATTTTATAACGGAGATAAAGAAGTTCCTGACAGTACGGAAGTACGCTTGTCAGATATGTTTGAATATCGTGATGAAGAAGATGCAGGAAAATTTGAGTGGACAGCGACAGTGCTGAATATAAATGCAGGTCACAACAAAGAGCTGATGGATAAGTGCCGAAAGCTTAATGACTACTCTATACTGATAGGGAAAGTAAAAGAGTATAAAAAGGAAGTGGCACTGAAGGAAGCGATAGAAAAGGCGGTAAGCGAGTGCATAACAGAAGGAGTTCTGAGGGAGTTTCTTGTAAAGAACAGGGGTGAGGTTGTGAACACACTTTTAACTGAGTACAACGAAGAAAAGACTATGGCGAACCTGTACAAAGAAGCAAAGGAGCTAGGAATTGAAGAAGGAATGAAACTGGGCAGAAATGAAGCGGTGGAAGAAACTGCAAGAAACTTTAAAAGAGAGGGCATCCCGGTTGAAATGATAGCCAGATGTACAGGTCTGACAGAGCAGGAAATTGAAAATTTGTAAAGCATGGCATTATCTTTATCAGCTTTAACTTGCCGGCAGGGTCAGAAATGACCCTGTTTTTTTGCGCTGAATTTTCAATGACGTATAATATGTCTGTTTTAATACATATTGCCCATTGAAATCTGTTTAAATCTATTGAAAAACAGGTGTCTTTTTTGTAAAATGTTTATAAAGGGAAAACTAGGGAAAGATAGGGGAAGAATATGCCTACATACATTACAAAAATGCTTTCGGGCATCAGTATCACAGATGCTATTGATGTACTGATAGTTGCATTTATTATCTACAAAATATTTGGATTTATAAGGGAATCAAGAGCAGAGCAGCTGGTAAAGGGTCTGCTTGTTTTAGTTATTGCGACCGTAGGCTCCGGGTGGCTGCACCTGTATACTCTTAACTGGATTTTGAAAAGTGTTATGACTCTGGGGGTTGTAGCACTTGTTGTAATTTTCCAGCCGGAGCTGAGAAGAGGCCTGGAATATGTCGGCAGAAGCAAGATGGTAAAGTCTGCTTTTGGTCAGTACGATAAGGAGAAAGCGAAGGATATGACGGCACAGTTTGTCCGTGCTGTTTCTGACTTTTCCGCAAACAAGGTTGGCGCACTTATCATTCTGGAAAGAGAGACTGCTTTGACAGATATTGCTGAAAGCGGGACTATCCTGAATGCTGAGATTACTACAGAGCTTCTGGGAAATATATTTTACGAGGGCGCACCCCTGCATGACGGAGCTGTTATAATACGCGGCGAAAAGATATATGCGGCAGGCTGTGTGCTTCCGCTTACACAAAACAAGAATCTTTCCAAGGAGCTTGGAACAAGACACAGGGCAGGTATCGGCATTACGGAAAATTCAGATGCCATATCGCTTATAGTTTCAGAAGAAACAGGGATTATTTCCATAGCTGTGGATGGAAAGCTTACAAGATTTCTGGACATTAAGACGGTTGAGAAAACATTGCTCAATCTGTTCTTAAATGTAATGGATGAAGAAAAAAATGTGGCAGCCAAGAGTCTGGCTGCGATTTTCAATAAGCTGGGGAGAAAAGGCGATGCTGCAAAATAAGAATTTTTCAAAATTATTATCACTGGCGTTGGCGATTGCCTTGTGGGTCTATGTGGTGACCGTGGAAAATCCGCCGACAAAAGTTAAAATTTCAGACATTCCGATACAGCTGGTAAATGTGGAGAGCCTTACACAGAGAGGTCTGGCAATCAGCTCTGACGATACGTACCATATGGATATCATTATTGAAGGCACAAGATCGGATGTGCTTAAGGTATCTGCCGAGGACATTATCGCCACTGCCGATGTGTTCGGGTACAACGCGGGTGAAAACTATATTCCTGTAGAAGTGACAGTGCCGAGCACGGTAGATGTAGCGGAAAAAAAGACAAACGTTATAACTGTAAACATAGAAGAGCTTGTATCGGTATATAAACCTGTAAGCATAGAGTTTCAGGGAAAGCTTGACGAGAAATATGAAGCAACAGTATTTGAAACCATGCCGCAGGAGGTTGAAGTCAAAGGCGCCAAATCAAAAGTGGCAAGGGTAAAAGAAGTAAAGGGTGTAATCAACACCTCGGAGCTTCCTTTCGAAAAGCAGGATTTTACAGTGGATCTTTCGCCTATTGATGCAAATGGGAACGAAGTGAGCAATGTAAAGCTTTCTTCGGAAACGGCGGCTGTGCAGGCGGCAATTTATGAGATAAAAGAGGTTCCTCTGGAGGTTGAAATAAAAGGAGAGGTAAGCAGCGACTACCAGGTGTCTGATGTAAAAGTTCCTGAAAAAATAAAAATAAAGGGTCTGAAGAGTGACTTGAAGAAGGTTTCGGAGGTTAAGGCCAAGGCGGTGGATATAAGCGGAGTAACGGCAACGACGGATATTCCTTTGGAACTGAACCTGCCTGACGGCATTATGCTTACCCAGGATTATGAAAATGTTGCGGTTTCAATAACCATAAAGGGTATAAGCGTAAAGACTTTTGAAATAGAGGGCAGTCAGATTGCACATCTGAACCTGAAAAACGGCTGTACCGCGGCTGTGAATACACAGAGCGTTTCTGTCAGAATTACCGGAAAAGAAGATGTTATGGAAAATCTGACAGCGGACGATATAAATTTGACGATAGACTTAAAAGATCTGTCGGAAGGTATGCATGTTGTTGATGTTCATGCCTCGGTAAACGGAGAGGTATCGGATATTTCGGTGACACCTTCGGAGGTTCATATAACGATTAACGAGGCAGTGTGACCTCGTTTTCGTGCTGTTTAAAAACAAATTTAGGAGGATTGTAAAATGGGCAGATTATTTGGAACTGACGGAGTAAGGGGAGTTGCAAACTCAGAACTTACACCTGAACTGGCTTTCAATCTTGGAAAGGCAGGAGCTTATGTTCTTAGCAAGGAAGACCAAAGGCCTGTTGTTTTAATTGGTAAAGATACAAGAATTTCGGGAGATATGCTGGAAGACGCGCTTAGTGCCGGTATTCTTGCCATGGGTGGAAATGTTATAAAGGTAGGAGTTCTGCCTACACCGGCTGTTGCTTATCTGGTTAAGCATTATAAGGCTACGGCAGGTGTTGTGATTTCTGCCTCACACAATACTTTTGAGTATAACGGAATTAAGTTCTTCAACGGAGAGGGCTTTAAGCTTGACGACGATCTGGAGGAGCAGATTGAGGACATTATCATAAGAAACATAGATGTAAACAGTCATATCACAGGCGATAAGCTTGGAAGATGTCTGGAAGCGGAAGAAAATGCGCTTGAGCTTTACGTGGAATTCTTAAAGAGCACGATTGATATCCGCCTTGACGGAACAAAGATTGTGCTTGACTGCGCAAACGGAGCGTCTTATAAAGCTGCTGAAAAGGTATACAGAGATTTAGGTGCGGAAGTTGTGGTTATAGCAAATAGGCCTGACGGCATAAATATTAATGCGGCATGCGGTTCAACACATCCGGAAAAGCTGCAGGATGCGGTGGTTTCCAATAAAGCTGATTTCGGTCTTGCGTTTGACGGAGATGCAGACAGACTTATTGCTGTTGATGAACTGGGCAGAATAGTTGACGGGGACAAAACTATTGTTATGTGCGCAAAGATGCTGAAGGATGCAGGACTTCTTGCAAAAGACAAGGTCACTGCAACTGTGATGAGCAATCTGGGGTTCCATAAGGCTGTTGAAGAAATGGGCTGTAATGTTGAGGTAACAAATGTGGGAGACAGATATGTTCTTGAAAGTATGCTGAAGACAGGTGGCGTAATCGGCGGTGAGCAGTCAGGACATATCATTTTCCTGAATTATACTACAACCGGTGACGGAATCCTTTCTTCTCTGCAGCTTGTAAAGGCGATTAAGGCAAGCGGGAAAAAGCTTTCGGAAATGTCCGATGAAATCACGATTTATCCGCAGGTGCTGAAAAATGCTGCAATAAAGAATGAAAACAAAAAGAAATATATGGATGACCCTGATATTAAGGCTGAAATTGAAAGGGTTGAAAAGATGATGACAGGAGAAGGAAGAGTCCTGATAAGACCATCGGGAACAGAGCCTCTTGTCAGAGTTATGATTGAGGGTAAAGACATCGAACAGATAACCAAGCTTGCACAGGAGCTGGCATTGCTTATAACTAAGAAACTGGGTTAGGAGGATTAATTTTATGTGTGGAATAGTGGGATATGTAGGAAAAAACAGCGCAAAAGATGCAAAGGACATAATTATTGACGGCTTGAAAAAGCTTGAATACAGGGGATATGACTCTGCGGGAATAGCGCTTAACATAGGGAAAAAGCTTGAAGTAAGAAAGCATGTAGGAAGAATAGCAAATCTTGAAGAAATGATGAAAGGTGAGGAACTGAGCAGCCATATCGGTATCGGACATACCCGATGGGCAACACATGGTGCTCCCTCAGATATAAACTCGCATCCGCACTGCAATTCAGACAATTCCATTGCGGTAGTGCATAACGGCATCATTGAAAACTTTGTTGAGCTGAAGGAATGGCTTACAAAGGAGTTTGGCATACAGTTCAAATCGGAAACAGACTCCGAGGTAATTGCCCACCTGATTGGAATTTACTATGATGGTGATTTGCAGGAGGCTGTTCATAAGGCTGTTGAAAAGATGAGGGGCGCATATGCAATCGGAGTTATTGCGGCAGCGGAGCCTGATAAGATTGTTGCTGTAAGAAAGGATGCTCCGCTTATTGCAGGACTTGGAGAAGGCTGCAATTTCATAGCTTCTGACATTCCTGCACTGCTTAAACATGTAAGAAAGATTTATCTGATTGAAAACAATGAAATGGTTGTTGCAACAGCCGACAGTGTTAAGATTTATAATGAAGATCGAAAAGAAGTGAAAAGAGAAGTTTTCCATGTTACATGGGATGCTGAAGCTGCGGAAAAGGAAGGCTATGATCACTTCATGCTGAAGGAAATCCATGAGCAGCCAAAGGGCCTGTTTGAAACCCTGACAAGAAGGCTTGAAGATGACGGCAGCATAAAGCTTGACGGCATCAACATGACGAAGGAAGACATTGAAAGCTTTAACAAGGTATTCATTGTGGCCTGTGGTACGGCTTATCATGCCGGACTTGTAGGCAAGTATGCTATTGAAAACCTTGCAAAGATTCCTGTTGAAATAGATGTTGCGTCAGAATTCAGATACAGAGACCCGTTTGTTGATGACAAAACGCTGTTTATAGCAATAAGCCAGTCAGGTGAAACTCTCGATACTCTTGCGGCACTGAGAGAAGCAAAGAGAAAGGGAGCACGAATCCTTTCTGTTGTAAATGTAGTGGGAAGCTCCGTTGCCCGAGAGTCTGATGATGTGTTCTACACATGGGCGGGACCTGAGATTGCGGTTGCCTCAACAAAAGCGTATACAACACAGCTTATGTGCATGTTCCTGATTGGACTGTATATGGGCAGAAAGAAGGGCATTCTCGAGGACGAAAGATATAATAAATTCGTAACGGAACTGAAAGCAATCCCTGACAAGCTTGAAGAAGTACTGAAGCAGGAAGAAAAAATCCATGACCTTGCAAAAGAGCTTTACAAGAGGGAGCAGGTATTCTTCATTGGCAGAGGTGTGGACTCGGGAGTTTCTTACGAAGGCTCACTGAAGCTTAAAGAAATCTCATATATAAACTCATTTGCAATAGCGGCAGGTGAACTTAAGCACGGAACTATTGCCCTGATTGAAAAAGATACTCTTGTTATAGCTCTGGCTACACAGGATAAACTATATGAAAAGATGCTTTCAAACATACAGGAAGTAAAGGCAAGAGGCGCGTATGTAATCGGTGTTGCAAAGGAAGGCAATACAGAAATAGAAACGCAGGCTGACAAGGTTATTTATATACCTGACTGCATGGATGAAGTAACACCGCTTCTTTCGGTAGTTCCGCTTCAGATTCTTGCTTACTACATCGCAAAAGAAAGAGGCTGTGACATTGATAAGCCTAAAAACCTCGCAAAGAGTGTAACTGTTGAATAAAAATCAGAAAGGAAAGGTAAGGGTTTATGAAGAGATTGTTTTGTTTACTCCTGAGCATTGCCGTGGTAATGACCACAGTTCTGGGTCTTGCTGCATGCGGAAAGGGAGAAAAAGAGGTTGAGCAGATTTCAAAACCTCTGAAACTGTATTTCGCAAATAAGGAATATATTGAAACAGGAGATTCCGCAATAGGAGCTATGGTTGAATATGATGAGGCAGCCATTACTCTTCCAAAAGAACTTCCTGAGGGAGTGACAGAAGAAGCATATGCATCCATGGGATATACAGCGGCTATTTCGCAGCTGTGGCATACACCTGAGGCCATGGACAATGTTGAAACCATGGTTACGGAGGATATGCAGCTCAATGACATTACCTGCAAGGACGGAACCGCATATGTTGACATAAAAGGGGAAAGCCTGCAGAGCGGAGGCTCTTTGGAGGAGACTGTGTTTATAAGCCAGATTGTGGAAACACTTGTAAACAGCTTTGATGAAATAGAAAGAGTGCAGTTCCTGATAGACGGAGAAGAAACGGAAACTCTTATGGGACACTGTGATGTAAGCGTACCGCTTGAAAAGGGATTCTTTTAGGTGAAAAGCCCCACAGCGGAAAAGAAAAAGATTCCATTTAAATTTCTAATACAAAGGAGGAATTACCGATGAAAAAACATTTAAGAGGCATAAGCATACTGCTCGCTGTTATGATGCTTATTGCCATGCAGTTTACTTTTGCTTTTGCGGCAGAGGATTCAGAAAATGAAATCCCTGAGCCTATGCTTGGCAAAATAGTTATTCTGCATACAAACGATGTACACAGCAGAGTTGACGACAACTTAGGATATGCTTCAGTAAAGGCATGGAAAGATTACTATGAAGCAGACGGAGGAACCGTTATTGTTCTTGAAGCGGGTGATGTGCTGCACGGACTTCCTATTGCAAATCTGGGACAGGGTGAAAACATAGTTGATATTATGAATGAGGTCGGATACACAGCAATGACTCCGGGAAATCATGACTTCAACTATGGAACCGCAAGACTGCTGGAGCTTAAAAAGAATATGAAATTTGATCTTTTATCGGCAAATCTTACTGATGAAAAGGGAAATGCTGTACTGACACCTTCAAAATTATATGAGATAAACGGCAGAAAAATCGGTATCGTCGGTATTTCAACTCCTGAAACGGCAACAAAGACAAATCCGTTGAATGTAAAGGGTTACACCTTCAATGCCGATAAGCTTGCTGAAATGGTTCAGACACAGATTGACAGTCTTAAGGCAGAAGGTGCCGAATATATCATAGCACTCGGACATCTTGGACTTGATGAAAGCAGCAAGCCTTACAGATCTTCGGACATTATCGCGGCAACAGAAGGAATTGATATATTTATCGACGGACACAGCCATACAACTCTTGAAAACGGAAAAACAGTAAAAGATAAGGATGGATGTGATGTATTAATCGCACAGACAGGAAATTATCTTTCAGCTATAGGCAGAGTTGTTATAGGCAGAGACGGAAGCACGACAGCTTCACTGATAACAGAAGCGAAGCCTGATGAAGGCGTTACAGCTTTAATCGCAGAAAAGAAAGCGGAAATCCAGCCAATGCTTGATACAGTAGTGGCAAAAACAACAGTTGATTTAAACGGTGAAAGAGCTCCGGGCGTCAGAACACAGGAAACAAACCTGGGAGATCTTGCGGCAGACGCTCTTAAATATACTGCGGGAACTGATGTAGCGCTTACAAACGGAGGCGGCATCAGGGTTTCACTGGCAAAGGGAAATATTACTTACGGTGACCTGAATTCTGTATTCCCGTTCGGAAATGTGGTTGTTTCCGTAAACTTAAAGGGTTCGGATATTCTGGCTGCTCTGGAACACGGAACTAAGTCATGCCCTGAAGCAAGCGGCGGATTCCCTCAGGTGGCAGGAATGTCATTTGAAATAAATACTGCTGTTTCTGAAAACAGAGTAAGAAATGTTAAAATCGGAGATGAACCTCTTGATTTAAACAAGACTTATTCATTGGCAACAAATGATTTTACAAAGGTTGGCGGTGACGGATACACAATGCTTAATGTAGAAACTGCAGGTGAGTTCGGTGCACTTGACGAAGCCCTTGTAAACTATATTGAAAAAGCACTTAACGGAACTGTAGGCGAAAAATATGCTGAGCCGCAGGGAAGAATCACTATTGTAAATGAACCTGCAGCTGTTGAGTTTGAGGACACAGCAAATCACTGGGCAAAGGATTCCATTGCAAAGGCAGTGGAAAAGGGCTTGTTTAACGGTGTTACGGAAACAAAATTTGCTCCCGAATCATCTATGACAAGAGGTATGTTTGCAACAGTGCTTGCAAGATACAGCAAAGCGGATTTAACAAAATATACTGAATCAAGCTTCAGTGATGTAAGCATCAAAAAGTGGTATGGACAGTCTGTTGAATGGGCTCTGGAGCAGGCAGTTGTATCAGGCATGGGTATAAGCTCAGCTACAAACCAGCCTTATTTCGCTCCTGAGCAGGATATAAGCAGGGAACAGATGGCGGTAATGATTACAAACTACTGCAAGTCAGTAGAAAAAGGCCCTGTAGGCGAATGGGCAATCAGACTTGACTATACAGACCTTGACAGCGTTTGCGACTGGGCAGGCGAAGGTGTAATGTTCTGCACTATGAAGGGCTATATGGGAGGATATCCGGATGGAACCTTCAGACCTGAAAAGCTGCTGACAAGAGCTGAAGCGGCTGCTATTTTGGACAGATTAATAGAAGACATGGAATAGGAGAAAAAAACAATGCAGAAATACGAAATCAGAGATATATCTCTGGCTCCGTCAGGACATCAGAAAATAGAATGGGTAAAAAACAACATGCCCCTTCTCAGAGGCTTTGAGGAAGAATTCTTAAAGACAAAGCCTTTTGAAGGAATAAAGATTTCTTTGTCAGTACACCTTGAAGCAAAAACAGCATATCTTTGCAAAGTGCTTGCTGCAGGCGGCGCGCAGATGTCGGTAACAGGAAGCAATGTGCTTTCCACGCAGGATGACATTGCTGCAGCACTTGTTGAAGACGGACTTATGGTGTTTGCTTATCATGGAGCCACTGCCGAAGAATACGACAGACATATCGAGATGTGCCTTGAACACAAACCGAACATTATCATAGATGACGGAGGCGATCTGGTTGGTATGGTTCACGGAAAGAGACCTGACCTTGCTGAAGAGGTATGGGGAGGCTGTGAAGAAACAACAACAGGCGTTATCAGACTCAAGGCTATGGAAAAGGAAGGCGTATTAAAGTTCCCTATGGTTGCCGTAAATGATGCACAGTGCAAGCATCTGTTTGATAACAGATACGGCACAGGACAGTCGGTGTGGGCAAGTATCATGACAAATACTAACCTGATTGTTGCAGGAAAGACTGTAGTAGTTGCGGGATACGGATGGTGCTCAAGAGGTATTGCCATGAGAGCGGCAGCTATGGGTGCAAATGTAATTGTAACCGAGATAAATCCTGTTAAGGCCATTGAAGCGAGAATGGACGGCTACAGTGTCATGACTATGGCACAGGCAGCACCTTTGGGAGATATCTTTGTTACAGCAACAGGATGCAAGCATACTATTACAGTTGAGCATATGCTTACTATGAAGGACAGAGCAATCCTTACAAACGCAGGACATTTTGACTGTGAAATAGATATGGCAGGCCTTGAAGCGGCGGCAGTCGACAAGATGGAAACAAGAAAGAACATCATGGGATACAAGCTTTCAAACGGAAAGATGGTAAATGTTATTGCTGAAGGAAGACTTGTCAATATTGCAGCGGCGGATGGACATCCTGCGGAAATCATGGATATGAGCTTTGCGGTCCAGACATTGTCGGCACTTTATATCAGGGATAATTATAAGAGCCTGAAGAAAGGTGTTATTGATGTGTCAAAGGAAATAGATGATGTAGTTTCCACAAGAAAGCTTGAAGCCTGGGGCATTGAGATTGACAAGCTTACGCCTGAACAGGAAGCATACCTGAACAGCTGGAGGGTATAAAAAAGATAAGCCTGAATGGTAACAATTTTACAGAATAAACATAATATATCATACAAACAATAAATTTTTAAAGGAGCAGGTGATATATATGTCAAATTGTGGTTTATTCAATGGCGAAGGCGTTGATACTAGTTTACTGTTTTTCTTCTTGTTACTGGTAATCATTTTCTGTAATTGCTACAACTAAAAGGTAAAAGCTTAAGGGCAGAATGCCTTAAAATATCAGAGAAAAAATGATGGCAGAGTGCTTCGGCACTCTGTTTTCTATTGAAAAAACTATGGCAATGGTTTAAGATGAAAAGAAAGTAAATGTATTTTTGTGTGTAAAAATAGCGAAAATTGTCAATACAAAATAAGGAAGACCGGGGAAACATGGACAAAAAGAAAAAAAGGATAATTATCTGTCTGGTTGTGGTAGCACTGGCTGCAGTATCTTTAATATCACAGTCAGTGTATATTTACAACAGCAACAACGCAAAGCTGGAGGCAGCCACGGACAGCAGCTTATTTAGACAAAGAACAAATGAAGAAAATGAAAAACTCCTCAGGGAAGTGGTTAACATGAAGCTTGCTTCAGAAGAAAAAAAGCTTGAGGCGATGACTAAACTGGCCACGGTATATTACTTGAAACAAGATTACGCTTTAATGATAAAAACTTCAATCCAGGCAATTTATGAGGCTGAAAAAAAAGAAAATTTTTATTATGCAGCTTATAACTATATGAACATGTCGGAAGTTTTTATGATGTTGTATGAATTTGACATGGCGGAGGAATTGATTGAAAAAGCACTTTCCTATGATGTAAAGAATAAAGAAGAAAAACAATGGATAATGGAAACTGCATACATATACCTGGGCGAGATAAAGGCAAGAGAAGGAAAGCACGAGGAGGCCATTAAATATATTGATAAATCCATGGACTATGAGTGCAAAGATGCCTATGACCACATTCAGATGCTCATAAAAAGAAATGCTATAAAAGCGGAGATTGCTTTTGACAAAGGTTATTATCTTTACGCAAAAAGCCTGTTGGACAAGTTTGAAAATGAAAGACCGGAGGAATCCGTGCTTTTGGAAAGCGTATATTTCCCTGTGGAAGAGATATACGCAAAAATTCTTATTGCTTCAGGAGAAACGGAAGAAGGCTTTGAACTCTGTGATAAAATACTTGACGAAGAGAATCAAAATAGCTATCTTGCAAGAAGGCTCACTTTCCTGACAGAGCTTTCTGAACTTGCCAAGGATATAGATTTTGAAAAACATATTAAATACTCCAATATGGCACTTGAGGCCTATGATGATGTGATGTATCAAAATGCCCAGTTTATGGGAAATTATATATTCAATATATACAGTGAAGAATATATAAAAAATGAGGAGCATGAAAAGAGAAATTTCTACATTTTCAGCAGTATTGTTGCAGTAATTCTGATTTTGAATCTTGCATGGCTTGCATACAGGAACAAGAGAAGAAGCCTGATTGACCCTCTTACTAATCTGTATAACAGAAGGTTTTTTGACAGCATTTACGGGAAATATGTAAAGAAGCCACGCAATCTGGGGGTTATCATGCTTGATATAGACCATTTTAAAAATATAAACGACACTTACGGACATGAATTTGGCGATGAAGTAATTAAAGCGATAAGTAAAGTATGCAGTACGGAAAAACCGATACAGTCCATTGCTTTCAGAATGGGAGGAGAAGAATTCTGCATATTGTGCAGGTGCGAAAAGGTTGAGGAAGCTGCAGCAGCAGCGGAACACCTGAGAGCATGCGTGGAAAAGCTTGAATGGGAAAACGGAGTCAGAGTAACAGTAAGCGGCGGTGTTGCTTTTGCCGGACAGTCGGAGGATTTATATGATTTGGCTGACAGGCAGCTTTATATATCAAAAAACAGCGGCAGAAACAGGATAAACTATGTCGGCATAAGCTAATACAATACAGCAGAGAGATTGGAAAATGAACTAAGGAGTCGTACTATATGAAGAAGAAGCATAAAAAAAGCATACTCATAGCGATAACTGTGCTTGTACTTGCAGCTGCTGTTATCTGCGCAGAAATTTTCCACATACAGAACAATAACGACGAAAAAATCTTTAATACAATAGATGATTCATATACCAATGAGAATTATTCCCAGGAAGAAATAATAGACATGCTTGAAGAATGTACGGAGCTGAAGATAGCGGGAAGATACGCAAAAATTGAGCTCTATGGAACTCTGTCCATGGCGTATTCCATCGAAAAGGATTACACAAAAGTGATTCAGTATGCGGTCCAGTCGATTTTTCTGGCGGATCAGAAGGAAGAAAGCTTTGGGTACTCCGCATGGAATTATATAAATCTGGCAAGTACATTTATGGATATGTACAGTTATGATTCAGCGGAGGAACTGATTGAAACAGCACTTGATTATAAAATCCAGGACGAAAATGAAGACAGATGGATAAAGGAAACGGCATACATCTATATGGCTGAACTGAAAACGAGACAGGGAAAGATGGACGAAGCGGAAAAGTATCTGAACCTTTCGTACGATTATATAACAGAGGATTCTTATGACAACGAGGAAATGCTTATAAAAAGAAAGCTTATATATGCAGCTATACTATGTGCCCGGGGAGACTATGAAAAAGCGGAGGCTGAAATACAGGAATATTATGACCTGGACATGCCGGATTCTTTTCTGGAAATCAACGTGGGACTTCCTATGAGAGCCATGAAGGCAAGATTTGTTGCAATGAACGGTGATATAGATGAAGCTGTTGAATTGTGCGATGCCGTTATAGCTGATCAGAAAAGACTTCAGTTTGCGGCGGAAAGGCTTTCCTTTCTCAATGAAGTTGTAAGGATTTTTGAAAGAAGAGATGTGAAGGAAGTTGCAAAGTACAGAGAGCAGCTATATGAAGCATATGATGATATGATAGCTCAGAGTGGAGATGTCACATCAGAGTATGTATTTACAGCGTATGCAAACCTGTATAAAGAGAATTATGAAAAAAACCAGTATGTGCTGACGGTAATTATTGCCCTGTCAGTGACAGTGTTTGTATGTCTGCTTCTGTTCCTTCTCCGAAAGAGCAGAAAACAGGTTATAAGGGACGCACTGACCGGAGTGTATAACAGATATTATTTTGATAAAACATATAAAAAGCTGGCTTTAAAAAAAGAGAAGCTTGCTATGGTCATGTTTGATATCGATTATTTTAAAAAAATAAATGATACCCATGGGCACGATTTCGGAGATCTGGTTCTTATTGAGGTTGCAAGAATAATAAATGCAAAGAAAATAAAAGGCGCCAAGGTGTTCAGAATGGGCGGCGAAGAGTTCTGCGTGCTGTGCAGCGGCAGGACTCTGGAAGAAGCTGTTACATGTGCTGAAAGAATAAGACTATCGGTAGAAAAAAGCAGCTGGGATGACGGTGTTTCGGTCACTGTAAGCGGCGGCGTAGCCTTTGCGGAACCGGGAGAGAACCTGTATAAGCTGGCCGATATGCAGCTGTATCATTCGAAGGAAAACGGAAGGAACCAAATCAGCTATATGGCGGAAGTGACGGAAACTGATGCTGCGGACAGTGATGACAAATAAAAAGACTGAAAAAGGTGTGAGATAATAATTGATTCTCACACCTTTTTAAACGGTCATTAACGGGAAGAAAAGCTTTGCTGCTATGCTTCTATTGCAGCCTGAATTCTGGCCCTTGTTCTTTCTTCTCCGAGAATCTGCTGGATTTCCCATACATCAGGGGACTGGCTTCTGCCCATGACTGCGATGCGGATAACTGTACTTACATCTCCCACA
>JBJETA010000076.1:0-3231 GCA_051883075.1 Anaerovoracaceae bacterium | reverse complement strand
ACAACAACAAATGCAACAAAAGGTATATAAAAAATACCCATGTCCCAGTGTACATTTAAGCCCGGCACATATACCGAAGTTCCGTAAACGGAAACACTTGCCTGATATGCCGCAACAGCCGCTGCAATAATTATCTGCAACACCAGCTTCTGCAGTGCTGTAAGCCCAAGGTTCTGCTTCTTTGCTACTTTAAGATAATCGTCAAGGAATCCCAGCATTCCGAAAGCTATAAAAGCAACGATTATAACAGCCATATCCTTTGAAAAGCCTCCTGAAGTAACGCAGGTTATAACAGCCGCAGCTATAATCGCAAGACCTCCCATGGAAGGCGTACCCGCCTTTGCCAGATGTGATTTAGGGCCTTCCTCACGAATATTCTGCCCCGCTTTAAGTCTTTGTAAAACAGGGATTTCCAGATAAGTGAGGATTACGCTTATAAAAAATGCCACTGCTATTAAAATTCCAATCTGTAAATAACTCATAACAACTCCTACAATCATTCCATAATTTTTTTAACTACCTGATCCATAGCCATGCCCCTTGAGCCTTTTACCAGAACGATGTCTCCAAGCTTCAGAATGTTTTTAATATCCTCCTCAAGCTTTTCCCTTTTTTCATAGTAAAGTACATTTTCCCCGCCTAATCTCTTTTTCGCACCTTCCGCTATATATTTTGCCTGTTCTCCCACAGCAATCAGCAGATTCACACCTGCCTCACCGGCATATTCGCCGACCTCCCTGTGATATTCAGGGCTGTTCTTTCCCATTTCCAGCATATCTGCCAGAACTGCCACCTTTCTTATACCCTTTGAAGCCATCAGCACATCCACGCCCGCCTTCATTGAATCAGGACTTGCATTGTATGTATCATCAATGACTTTTATGCCTGCCTTACCTTTTATGTTAAGCCTTTTATCTGTCAGCTCCATCTTTGCAAGGCCTCTTGCCGCCTCCTCCATGGTAATGCCCAGCTCCATGGCCGCTGCCACAGCCAGAGTTCCGTTAACCGCATTGTGCCTGCCCGGTATGCCCAGTTCAAACCGCTGTGTTTCCAGCCGGTGTTCAATCGTAAAACCGATTCCTTCTTCTCCCCTGTCAACTATATCCGATATGATGAAATCGCTCTTGCCGTTGTCACCTGCAGTAACCAGCCTGTAACCGCCCTTTGTATTTTCCTTTGTAAGCATATCGTTAAGCTCATTTACTACAAGGACATTATCCTGTCCGAAGAAATCAGTAATTTCAAGCTTTGCCTTCAGTATGCCCTCTCTGCTTCCCAGATTTTCTATATGTGAAACGCCTATATTTGTAATGACCCCTATATCAGGTCTGACTATATCGGCAAGAAGATGTATTTCCCCGAAGCTGCTCATACCCATCTCAAGTATGCCCACTTCAGTTCCCTCTTCAAAACCCAGAACAGTAAGCGGAAGACCTATCTCATTGTTGAAATTCCCCACATTTCTTGCAGTTTTATATCTTTCGCTGCAGATATAGTAAAGCATATCTTTTGTCGTAGTCTTACCCGTACTACCCGTTACTCCAATCTTCTTTATGTCAAAGGTTGAAAGATAATATGATGCCAGAGCCTGCAATGCTTTTGTCGTATCTTTTACAAGAACCACATTTATTTTATCAAATATGTCAAGCCCCTCCGCAAACCCACGGTCTGATACAACAAAATTTCCGCAGCCTGCTTCAGCCGCCATAGGGATAAATTTGTGTGCATCATGATTTTCTCCTATCAGTGCAAAAAACAGGTCATTTTCCCCTGCCTTGCGTGAATCAATGCAGACATTATCAACACAGTCATCTGCATTTCCCGATATAAGCTTACCGTCCATTGCTTCGCATATTTCTTTAATCCTTAGTTTTTTCATAAAATCACTACTCTTTCATCTTAATTATTTTTTTGGTAATTTCAACATCATCGAAAGGAATTCTGGCACTCTTTATAATCTGGTATTTTTCATGCCCTTTTCCCGCAATGATGATCAGGTCGCCTTTTTCATACATATCTACTGCTTTTTTAATTGCTTCTTCCCGGTCTTCTTCCATTATATACCCGCATGAGGTTTCAAGCATTCCTTTTTCAATATCTTCCATTATTGCATACGGTTCTTCAAACCTCGGATTGTCTGAGGTTATGATACAGAAATCGGCATTTTCTCCCGCTATCCTGCCCATAATGCTTCTCTTTTCCGCATCGCGGTTTCCGCCGCATCCAAACACGCATAAAATCCTTCCGCATTCAAGCTGCCGCGCTGTCCTTAGCAGGTTTTCAAGAGCATCCGGAGTATGGGCAAAATCAACTATTACTTTATATCCCTTTTCATTTTCCGCTTTTTCAAATCGTCCCGGCACACCCTTTAGTTTACTGAGTGCTCTGCAGATTGTTTCATTCAAATTCTCATATTCTCTGCCGTTTATTCCCGGGCTTTCAAAAAACATAGAAGCCAGCCCTCCGGCAAGAAGCCCGTTATACGCTGCGGTAATGCCCGGTATGCGGATTTCCGCAGTTCCCCAGTATCCACCCTCCTGACGGATTTCCATTACAACACCGTCAATGCTGTTTTTCAGGACATTACCGTAAAAATTCGCTTTTTCATCCTTCAGAGATATACTGCACAGCTTCAGGCTTTTATCAAGCTTTCCCGACTTTTTATCACTGCACAGCTGCCTGAAAAGTCTTTCTCCGTACTTGTCATCAATATTTATGCATACCCCCTGCTTTGCCATATAAAACAGCTTTGTCTTGGCGGAAAAATAATCCTCCATGTCCTTATGGTAATCCAGATGGTCCTGTGTAAGGTTTGTGAATCCCGCAAAATGAATGTCTGTTGCATCTACACGTCCCTGTCTGAGTCCATGCGAAGAAACCTCCATCACGCAGACATCAATATTCTGTTTTTCCATTTCTTCAAAATATGTCTTCAGCAGCTCCTTAGACGGTGTAGTGTTTACCGCATTAAATCTTTTATCCCCTACTTCGTGTTTTATAGTGCCTATGATAGCACAGTTCCTTCCTGCTTCCTCAAGTATTTTACGCAGCATATACGATACTGTGGTTTTTCCGTTAGTTCCCGTAATTCCGAAAACTTTTACAGACACCTGTTATCACTCCCTATATAAATATACTTTTCCTCCCGTGTTTATCAGTTCACCTGCTTTAGGATACTGGTCCACAACAACTGCTTCTCCGAGACTTTCCCCTTCCTTTAAAGCCGGTGAT
>JBJETA010000075.1:0-14625 GCA_051883075.1 Anaerovoracaceae bacterium | reverse complement strand
TACCATAAATTCATCAAAAGCCTGTGCATCTCCGTTCATATCCTGTTCCTCATGGCTGTCTGAAGGCTTCATGCTTTCCTTAAGCAGATTTTCCACTTTTTCAAGCACATCAGGGTTTTCCGCAAGATAAGCTTTTACATTTTCCCTGCCCTGTCCTATCCTGTTGCCTTCAAAGCTGTACCATGAACCCGACTTTTCTATAATGTTTGCATCTACTGCACAGTCAAGCACATCGCCTTCTTTTGAAATCCCTTTGCCGTACATGATATCAAACTCTGCCTGCTTAAAAGGCGGTGCCACTTTATTTTTAACTATCTTAACTCTTGTTCTGTTTCCAAGAACGGCATCACCTGACTTTATGCTTTCTACCTTTCTTACGTCAAGACGCATGCTCGAATAAAACTTAAGAGCTCTTCCTCCTGTGGTAGTTTCAGGATTTCCAAACATGACTCCGACTTTTTCTCTGAGCTGGTTGATAAAAACCACGGCAGTGTTGGATTTATTTATGCTGCCTGTCAGCTTTCTCAAAGCCTGGGACATAAGTCTTGCCTGAAGACCTACATGTGAATCCCCCATCTCACCCTGTATTTCAGCTCTTGGAACAAGCGCCGCAACAGAGTCTACCACAACTACATCAAGAGAACCGCTTCGTACAAGCAGATCGCAGATTTCAAGTGCCTGCTCACCTGTATCAGGCTGCGAAACTACAAGCTCTTCAATCTTAACCCCCAGATTCTTTGCATACTCAGGGTCAAGCGCATGTTCAGCATCGATAAACGCCGCCTTGCCGCCGTTTTTCTGTGCTTCCGCTATGATGTGAAGTGTCAGTGTCGTCTTACCTGATGATTCAGGTCCGTATATCTCGATAATCCTTCCCTTCGGAATCCCACCTATGCCTGTTGCCATATCAAGACTTGCAGAACCTGTTGAAATAGCTTCTATATTTAACTTTGCGGAATCATCGCCCAAGGTCATGATAGCACCCTGTCCGAACTGCTTCTGTATCTGCGCCATTGCAGCCTTTAAAGCCTTTTCTTTTTCCTCCGCATTTACATTTACTGTTACCTCTTTTGGTTTGCCAGCTGTTGCCATTTTTCTCCTCCTAGATTTAATGAACATTTGTTCTTTATTTATAATACTCTACATTTTAATCCGGGTCAACACTTTTTTTAACTGTTTTTTAATTGTAAAATAATGTAAATTTATTATAATATCCATTTTCTTCCAAGTCAATACTTATTTTCTAAATCAATCAGCTTTAAAACCAGATCATACATGTTCAGCATGGAATTTTTTCTGTTTTCCTGTCTGCTGCCCTGCAAACGCAGTTCTCTGCAAATCAGATGTTTCTCCGAAGAGGCACAAGCATATACCAGACCCACAGGCTTTTTGTCGGTTCCGCCTCCCGGTCCGGCAACGCCTGTCACAGAAACGCCAATATCCGTTCCCGCAACCCTGCGTATTCCCTGTGCCATCTCTTCCGCAGTTTCTTTGCTGACGGCACCGTGTTCTGCCAGAGTTTCTTCTTTCACTCCAAGCTCTTCCATTTTTGCTTTATTGCTGTAAGTTACAATTCCTCTGTCAAAAACAGCCGATATGCCCGCTATATCCGTCAGTGCTGCAGCAAACATGCCTCCGGTGCATGATTCGGCACTTGATATTGATATATTCTTTTCGATTAAAAGCCTTCCTGCTTTTTCAACAATGTCGGAATCCTTGATGCAGTAATTCCCCATTTCCTCAAACATAACAATTCTCCTTACAAAAACTGCTGCTGCCAAACTATCGTGACAGCAGCAGAACTTTTACATAGAAAATACAGATTTATTTTTCATTATATATTCGATACCTGAGTAAACTGTCATTACCAATGATGCCCAGAGGAATATATTAGCAAGCATTGTTATAGCAGGGATAATGTCCACCAGAAGCAGAAGCGGTACGGCAATCATCTGAAGAACTGTCTTGATTTTGCCGCTCATGCCTGCCGCAATAACTATACCTTCTGATGCCGCAACAGTTCTCATGCCTGAGATTGCAAACTCTCTGGCAAGAATTACAATCAGCATCCATCCGGGAACAAGTCCGTTGTCAACCATAAGGCAGAAAGCTGAGTACACAAGAATTTTATCTGCCAATGGGTCCATTATCTTTCCGAAGTTCGTTACAAGGTTATATTTTCTCGCGATTTTTCCGTCCAGCATATCTGTCAGTGATGCTGCAATAAAAATGATAAACGCCGCCAGATTGTAACCCATCATATACAAAACTACAAAAAACGGTACTGCAATAATTCTTCCTACAGTAAGTTTATTAGGTAAATTCATAGCTTAAACCTCCACTCCTACCAGATCATAATCAAATGCATCTGTTATCTTGACTTTTACCATATCTCCCGCTTTCAGTTCGCGGTCAGAACTGAAAATAACAGAATTGTCTATCTCCGGCGCATCGTACCGGGTTCTTCCTATATATGAGCCTTCTTCATCCTGCTCTTCAACCAGAACTTCAAAAATCTGTCCTATTTTTTTCTGGTTGGATTCAAGTGAAATTTCCACCTGAAGTCTCATAATCGAATCTTTTCTGCGTTCCTTTACATCTGAACGCACTTGCCCCTTCATCTCAGCCGCAGGAGTTCCCTCTTCCTTTGAGTAAGCAAAAACTCCCAGTCTTTCAAACTTCATATCTGCAACAAAATCATAAAGTTCTTCAAACTCAGCCTTTGTTTCCCCGGGAAAACCCGTAATAAGGGTTGTCCTTATGTTTATATCAGGCATGGCCTTTCTCAGCTTTGTAATCGTATTTACGATACTTTCTTTTGTGGAACGCCTGTTCATAAGTCCAAGTATCTTGTCACTGCTGTGCTGGATAGGTATATCCAGATAATGACATACCTTTTCTTCTTCAGCCATAACCTGAATAAGCTCATCAGTGATTCTGTCCTCATAGCAATACATCAGACGAATCCACCTCAGCCCCTTAATCCTGCAGAGTTTTTTTACAAGCTTTGCAAGCCTGAACTCACCGTAAAGATCAATACCGTAAGCAGTAACATCCTGTGCAATAAGTATAAGCTCCTTACAGCCCTTATCAGCCAGCATTTCCGCTTCCCTAAGTATATCTTCTTCTTTTCTGCTGCGGTAATGTCCTCTTATATGAGGAATAACACAATAAGCGCAGACATTGTCGCATCCCTCTGCAATCTTTACAGTAGCGGTATATGGATTGCCTTCCAGTTTTCTTGTTTTAATTTCCTCAAACTCACGGCTGCAGTCAAATACCTGTATTTCACGTTCCCTGTGTTCTTCGAGTATTTCAGGCAGTCTGCCGTACTCATTTACACCGAGGAAAATATCAACTTCAGGCATTTCCTTAAACAGCTCTTCGCTGTAACGTTTTGACAGGCAGCCTGAAACAATCAGTATTCTGTCCTTTTCGTCAATTCCCTTGTATGATGCCATTTCAAAGATTTTATCTATGGATTCTGTTTTTGCATCATTTATAAATCCACATGTGTTTACGATAATCACATCACTGTCAACCGGGTTGTCCACTATATGGTGTCCTGCATTTTCAAGAACACCCTCTGCCATCTGAGAGTCATTGAAGTTTTTAGGACAGCCCATGGTTTCAAAATATATGTTCATAAATATCCTTTCCTTTAAAAAGTATTAATCTTCTGTCTGCTCGAAAACATCTTTTCGGACTTCCGCCTGTTCTTCGTCCTTATTTTCTTCGCCCTTCAGAATCTCTTCTCCCTCTGACTGTATGCCGAGGAATTCATCAAGGCTCATAAGGACCTGTCTAGGTCTGCTTCCGTCGGCAGGACCGATAATGCCTCTCGCTTCCATCATATCTATAATTCTTGCTGCTCTGTTGTAGCCTATTCTGAATCTTCTCTGCAGCATTGAAACAGATGCCTGTTCCGCACGTACAACAGTTTCTATAGCCTCTGCCAGAAGCTCATCTCCGTCATTGTCTGCGGAAGCATTCTTTATTCCGGCATTGCTTTCGATGGTGCTCAGGATTTCATTTGGATATTCATTTTGTACGCACTGCTTTTTCAGATGTTCGATGACATTATGTACCTCTGAATCAGAGATAAATGTTCCCTGAACCCTGACCGGCTTTCCTGAGCCTAAAGGATTGAAAAGCATGTCTCCTTTACCCACAAGCTTTTCTGCGCCGCCCATATCCAGTATTGTTCTTGAGTCAAACTGCGAAGATACCGCAAAAGCTATTCTTGATGGTATGTTCGCCTTGATTACGCCTGTGATAACATCTACAGACGGTCTTTGCGTCGCAACAATCAGATGCATGCCTGCGGCTCTTGCCATCTGTGCAAGCCTGCATATTGATTCTTCCACCTGTGAAGGTGCCGCCATCATCAGATCTGCCAGCTCGTCTATAATAATAACAATCTGTGGAAGAACCTTATCCTGTTCATCCCTGGAGCGCACAAGCTGATTGTATCCTTCAAGGTCACGCACGCTTTCCTCCGCAAACTTTTTGTATCTGTCCGTCATTTCCGCAACGGCCCAGTTTAAAGCCGCAGCAGCCTTGCTTGGTTCTGTTACAACCGGTATCAGCATATGCGGTATTCCGTTGTAATTTCCAAGTTCAACAACCTTAGGATCAATCAATACAAATTTCACCTCATCAGGCTTTGCCTTATATAAAATGCTTATGATTATGCTGTTTATGCATACACTTTTTCCCGAACCTGTAGAACCCGCTATCAGCAGATGCGGCATTGTCTTCAAGTCTGCAACTATAGCCTTTCCTGCTATATCCTTGCCTACCGCAAAGGTAATCTTTGATTTAGATGCCCTGAATTCTGCGGAATCAATGATTTCCCTTACAGTAACCATATTTATCTTTTCATTTTCAACTTCTATTCCCACAGCCGCTTTTCCCGGGATAGGAGCTTCCATTCTTATACTTTTTGCTTCAAGATTCAGGGCTATATCATCAGCAAGTCTGACTATGCTGCTTACCTTAACTCCTGTGCTTGGCTGTATTTCATATCTTGTAACAGCAGGTCCCTGTGTTACCTGTACAACCTTTGCATCCACTTTGAAATCCTGAAGTGTTTTTTCAAGCTTGGCTGCTTTAGCCTTGAGGGCACTTTCCATCTCAGGAGTGTTCCTGTTTGCTTTATTTTTATTCAGCAGCTCGATGGACGGAAATTCGTATTTTGCCATGGCTTCTGCGGTTTTGTTGAAATCTTCCGCTGTAAGTCGTGCATTTGCAGCTTCCTGCTTTGTCAGCTTCATCTGCATCTGTTCCTGGACACCTTCTGTCGGCTGTCCTTCAACTTTATTAACTTTTTCAGATGATGCCTTAATAAATCTGTCAGTGCCCGGTGCAGGTTTTGCTCCCTCAGGTGCCATAAAGGATGCCACGGAAGCCGGGGTTTTTTCACACAAACCGTAACCTTCTCTTACCGGTGTTATTTCTTCAAGCCCATAGCTTATCCTTATGTCAGGTTCTGTTTTTTCAGGTACGATTTCCTCTGCTGCTTCATTTACCGGTTTATCTGCCGGCTCATCCAAAACAGGCTCTGCATGTTCTTGCTTAGATTTGAACAGCAGATCATCTTTCATATAACCTAAAATATTTTTCTTTTTTTCATTATCCCTTGCTTTTTTTACTATAGGAGCAATCTCATCCTTTACGGAGGCAGCTCTTGCTTTATCCGCATAAGCCTGCTTCAGATCCATTTCCAGCTGTTTATGTCTTTCCTCCGCAAGTTGCGCTTCTTCCTCGGCAGCTTCTTCCTCCAGCATTTTTCTGACAGCCCTCTTTGTTTTAAAATCATCTACAAACTGTGAAATAGGTGTGTTTATGATAAGCATCAGGCACACGATAATGACCAGAACCGCAAAAATATATAAACCCACTTCACCTACAGCTACCATTATGACAACGGCAAACAGCATACCTAACATACCGCCGCTCGCCATCTTAACGCCTTGATTGAACCAGCCTAAAAAGTCAAAATACGCAAACGAAATTTTTTCAGTCTCTATAAATCTTCCGCTGTTTATGATTGCAAACATCAGAAAAGTAATGAAAAGCAGTATTGCCGAGCGCTTGTTAATATGCGTTGTTTTTTTCGTCATCAGCAATACACCGTATAAAATCAGATAATACGGAAATACCATGGCAACGGCACCGAAACAGCCTAAGAAAAAGTTTCTTATGACGGTGCCGAACTCTCCTGCCGCAGAGGTCTGCATGGCAACAGCAAAAAATATGCCTACGGCTATGATAATAATAGAAAAAATTTCATCTTTAACTCTGCTTCCCGTAGCATTTTTTGCAGCAGAGTTTTTCGATGCCCTGCTGCTTCCCGTACTCTTTTTAGTTGTAGTTTTTTTATTTTTGCTTCCCGCAGGTCTGCCGGGCTTTTTCTTCTCTTCTGCCATACAGAACTACCTTTCCGTTATGCTAAAAATATAGAATATAAAATTACTGCCGCTCCAAGAATCCATGTATAGAATGAAAAATACGAAAGCTTCTGCTTTGTTACAAAAGCAATCATGGCTTTAATTGCAATAAGTCCTGAAACAGCAGATACAATTACACCTGCAAGTACAGGAACAACAAGCGACATATCCAGCCCCTGTTCAAAAGCACCCGGAGCCTCTAAAATTACTGAGCCAAGAATTGAAGGTATTGAAATCAGAAATGCAAACTTTACTGCTACTTCCCTGTTAATGCCTGAAATCAGACCTCCGAACAATGTTGACCCTGAGCGGGATATACCGGGAGTGATTGCAATACCCTGGCATATACCTACAAAAATCGCATGTCTGAACTTCATGTCCATAATCCCCGTTTTGCTGCTGTTCAGTCTTTCAGCAACCCACAGGATTGTTCCGGTTATTAAAAGGCCAATACCTATTGCAATCAGAGAATTGTAAAAGCCTGCAAAAATATCATTAAATAAAATACCTATAACTGCTGTCGGGATAGTAGCAACTATTATCATATAGCCCATCCTTCTTGTTGGGTTTTTCATAGTTCCAAGACCTTTTCCCGTACAAATATCAACTATTACTCTTATCAGTTCCTGAAACAGTTCAGCAATATCCTTCCAGTATACGATAAATACCGAAATAAGAGTACCCACATGCATCAGCACTGCAAAGGCAAGAACACTTTCGCCTTCTATGCCGAAGAAGTACTGCAGAAGTGCCAGATGGCCCGAACTGCTTATCGGTAAAAATTCTGCCAGTCCCTGAACCAGCCCTAAAATAATAGCTTCAAATAATGTCAATTTAAAATTCCCCTTTCAGTTCACAAAAATTCAGATTATAGTATACCACAATTTTCAGCATTTTAAAAGAGCTGTATTACTGAAATATACAGTTTTACAGCTCTCTGCTTCAGTTTCTATTTTGCTGTGATGTATTTTTTTTCAACAAGTGCCTCTGCGCAAAGTACAGCTCCTCCGGCAGCACCTCTTACAGTATTGTGTGCAAGGCCTACAAATTTAAAGTCATATATGCTGTCTTCACGGATACGTCCGATTGAGACTCCCATGCCTTTTTCATAGTCAACATCCAGTTTAACCTGAGGTCTGTTTTCCTCCTCCATGTACTGTATGAACTGCTTAGGTGCACTTGGAAGTCCTGCCTCCTGAGGCATACCCTTAAACGCCTTCAGCTTTTCAATAAGCTGTTCCTTTGTCGGCTTCTTTCTGAATTTAACGAATACAGCTGCAGTATGTCCGTTCAGAACCGGAACTCTTATACACTGACATGTAATAGCAGGCTCAGCTGCCTTTTCTATAACTCCGTTTTCAAGCTTTCCCCATACTCTCAGAGGCTCCTGTTCGCTCTTTTCTTCTTCACCGCCGATATACGGAATAATATTTTCAACCATTTCAGGCCAGTCTGCAAAGGTCTTTCCTGCTCCTGAGATTGCCTGATAAGTAGTTGCAACCACTTCGTAAGGCTCAAATTCTTTCCATGCGGTTAATGCAGGTACATAGCTCTGTATTGAGCAGTTAGGCTTTACGGCAATAAAACCTCTTTTAGTTCCCAGACGTTTCTTCTGATATTCGATAACCTCAAAATGCTCAGGATTGATTTCAGGAATAACCATAGGCACATCAGGAGTCCATCTGTGGGCACTGTTATTTGAAACTACAGGTGTTTCTGTCTTTGCATACTCTTCTTCAATAGCCTTGATTTCTTCTTTAGTCATATCTACGGCACTGAATACAAAATCAACGGTTGAAGCAACCTTTTCAACTTCATTTACGTTCATTACCACTATATTTTTAACTGCTTCAGGCATAGGAGAAGTCATTTTCCATCTGCCGCCCACAGCTTCTTCATAAGTTTTTCCCGCACTTCTTTCACTTGCAGCAATAGTTACAACCTCAAACCACGGATGATTTTCAAGAAGTGAAATAAATCTCTGCCCAACCATACCGGTTCCGCCGAGAATACCTACTCTTAATTTTCTATCCATTTTCAAACCGCCTCCTTCACGCTCAGTCAATTATTTTGTTCTTAATTTTTGTGTTATTTAACTTATTTTTAACGACTATTTTGTTATATTACCACAAATAATTATAATATTCAACACCTAAATTGCTATAAATTGCGAATAATTCTGATAACATCGCTGAATATGCCATATCCGGTCTGTGCCAGATCCGGATCGTGTTCTATGATTGTAAGCGTTCCCATCAGATCCGTAGTAATCTGCACAACTGAAGAAGTTCCGTCAATAACTGACATAAGACTTCCCTTTTCAACTTTTTCAGGCTTTACCGAAGCTATGACCCTGCCATTCTCTCTTTTTCCCCTGCACATAAGCTTGATGACCTTGCCTTCTGCGTCAGCTTTTTTTATATCTTCGACAGTTATATCCTCTATACCCTTTCTTTCTACATCCTCCGGGGTAATGCCCGCATGCATCAGGACATTCAGAAGTGCAGTTATTTTAGCGGCAGCATCCCAGCCTTCTATATCCATAGACGGATCTGCCTCCACAAAGCCTATTTTTCTTCCTTCTTCTATGACATCATCATAAGCTTTCCCCTTTGCAAGTTCTTCAAGGACATAATTTGTTGTGGTGTTCAGAATTCCTTCCACCCGGGTAACCTCCGCAAACCTCAGCGTTTCATCTTTCAGGTTAAATATGGGAGTTCCATCCATAACTGTAGTTTCATAATAAAACTGCACATTATTTTTTTCCGCAAGTTCTTTCAGCTCATTAAAATACCATGCAACAGGTCCCTTATTTGCAGTAACTGCATGCTTTCCTCTTTTCAGGGCAGTCCTTAGATGTGTAGCGGCAGGTTCTCCTGTAAATATCATGAGCGGAGTCATTTCAACTATTACATCATACTCCCCCTCTTCCGCCATCTTAATCGAATCAAACCCGGAAAAATCACTTACATCCTCCGAGAACTTACCGTTATTTTCTATTTCTTCCCACGCCTTTTTAAGATTTAAACCACCCGGATTGTACAATGCTCCCCGCGTTCCCGTTACAATACCCGTAACTATTATATCTACTCCCGTGGATTCAAGTATTTCATCATGTTTATCCGTAAGAATTCTGGCAAAAGCTCTCCCTGCGTTTCCAAAACCAAGAAGAGCCAGTCTTAATGTTTTCATATCGCACCTCTTTTTCTGTATTTCCGTAAATCTTTTTCTTATATTATACAAAAATGCCGCCCGGATGTATACATGATACTTATTGACGTCACATTAAAAGCTCTAACATTTTCATGTTTTGACGAATATATTAAATCAGAAACTTTTCTTTATATATTTATACATTAATGAAAGGATTGATTATAATATGACACTTTTTACAGGAGCCGCAACGGCTTTGGTTACTCCCTTCAAAAACAGACTTATTGATTTTGATGCATTTGAAAAGCTTATAGAAATGCAGCTTGAAGAAGGTATATCTGCCCTGGTGGTATGCGGAACTACAGGTGAAGCCGCAACACTGTCTGAAACAGAGCAGACAGAGCTTGTTAAATTTGCGGTAAACAAGGCAGGCGGAGCTGTACCGGTTATTGCCGGAGCCGGAAGCAATAACACCACACATGCGGTGCATATGTCAAAGCAAATGGAAAAATGCGGAGCTGACGGACTTCTGCTTGTTACTCCTTACTACAACAAATGCTCCCAAAAAGGACTTTTGGAATATTACAGAGCCATAGCGGATTCCGTAAATATCCCATGCATACTCTATTCAGTACCGGGCCGTACAGGAGTAAACATAAGTGCGGCTACCGTTGCCGAACTCAGCACCCATCCAAACATAGCCGGAATAAAAGAAGCCAGCGGAAATATCTCGCAGGTTGCCGATATCGCACGTTTTGTTTCGCCCGATTTTGCCCTTTATTCAGGAAACGATGATATGACAGTCCCCATTCTTTCTCTGGGAGGTTCAGGGGTAATTTCAACCGTTGCAAATATAGTTCCGAAAGATATGGATGATATGGTTAAGCTTTACTTAAACGGAAATGTTGCTGCTTCAAGAGATTTGCAGCTGAGACTGAAACCTTTAATAGATGCAATGTTTATAGAAGTGAACCCTATACCGGTCAAAGCTGCACTCAACATACTGGGATTAATTGAAAAAGAATACCGTTCCCCTCTGTGCAGTCCGGAAAATAAAAATCTGTATGAAATACTGAATGCTCTTGAAGATTACGGTATGAAGGTCTGATGAATAGAATAAAGTAATGACAAAAAACAAATAACACCGGACTAATGTCCGGTGCTAAGTTTTCATTTCTTTGCTTATGCTTCGGAAGCAACAACTTCCTTACCATCATAATAATTGCAATTCGGGCAAACTCTATGTGGAAGCTTTGGCTCGTGGCACTGAGGACAGATTGAAAGTCCAGGTAATGCCTTCTTCATGTTTGGTGATCTTCTCTTGTCTCTTCTTGCTTTAGATGTTTTCCTCTTTGGAACTGCCATTTTCTACACCTCCTTTTTGCTCGTGTGTCTTTGTATTTATCTCATCATAAACTCGTTATGATAAATGCAACTTCTAAAGTATACCTTTAGAACAAACAAATGTCAAGCACTATTTTACATTATTCTTAACAATGTTATAAGTATCTCTTGCAATCATCAGTTCTTCGTTTGTAGGAATCAGCAGAACCTTAACCTTTGAATCATCTCTGCTGATGATGGCTTCCTTACCTCTGATCTTGTTCTTTACAAGGTCAAGCTTGATGCCAAGGTTTCCAAGGTCATGGCAGATGATATCTCTCATATCGATACCGTTTTCACCTACACCTGCAGTAAATACGATAGCGTCAACGCCGTTCATTTCTGCGATGTAAGCACCGATATAGAATCTTACCTTATGAGCGAAAATCTTAAGAGCAAGCTGTGCTCTTTCGTTTCCTTCTGCTGCAGCTTCTTCGATATCTCTGAAGTCACTTGATACACCTGAAATGCCAAGAACACCTGACTTAGTATTTAAGATTTCATTTGCAACACCCTGTGGAAGGTTTTCTTTTTCTCTGATGAAAGTAACAATAGCAGGGTCGATATCTCCGCATCTTGTACCCATTACAAGACCTTCAAGCGGAGTGAAGCCCATGGATGTATCAATACACTTACCTCTCTTGATAGCTGATACCGAAGCGCCGTTTCCTAAATGGCAAGTGATAAGCTTTAAGTCATCAAGAGAAACATTAAGCAGGTCTGCTGCTCTTTCTGCTACATACTTATGGCTTGTTCCGTGGAAGCCGTATCTTCTGATTCCATGCTTCTGATAATATTCATAAGGAATAGCATAGATGTATGATTCAGGAGGCATAGTCTGATGGAAAGCTGTATCGAATACACCTACCATTGGAGTATTTGGCATTAATTCCTGACATGCTGCAATACCTAGAAGGTTTGGCGGATTGTGAAGAGGTGCAAGCTCTACGCATTCTTCCAATGCTTTGATTACATCTTCAGTGATAAGAACTGAATTTGCAAACTTTTCACCTGCGTGAACGACACGATGTCCTACAGCACCGATTTCATCCATTGATTTTACGACACCATGTTCAGGATCCTGGATAGCATCAAGAACATGTCCGATAGCATCCTTGTGGTTTTCCATAGGAACTACCAGCTTGAACTTGTCCATACCGATTTTTTCATGTGTAATAACAGAACCTTCAATACCGATTCTTTCAACTAAACCTTTACACATAAGAACTTCATTTGTCATATCAAGAACCTGATACTTTAATGATGAACTTCCGCAATTAATTACTAATACTTTCATCTTTAACCTCCATTTATATATGTCACTTAATATTTATCAATAACTTTTAATATTATACTCTTTTTCTATGGGTTTTCAAGATATTTCACCATATTTTGTAATACTTAAACATAATAATACAATAGACTTTTTTTATTAAGTACAGTAAAATCAATATATTAAAACAATGATAAAGGAGATTTTCTCACCATGGGAGTTCTAGGTATAATAGCTGAATATAACCCCTTTCACAACGGTCATCTGTATCAGCTTGAAGAAAGCAGAAAGGCTTTAAATCCGGACTGTACCGTTGCGGTCATGAGCGGAAACTTTACCCAGAGAGGCGAACCTGCCATGTTTTCAAAATGGCTTCGTGCAGAAGCCGCCGTAAAATGCGGAATAGATCTGGTGATTGAGCTTCCGTTTGTCTTTGCCTGCAACAATGCTGAATATTTTGCTTACGGTGCTGTAGATATACTTGAAAGACTTGGCTGTATAACTCATATTTCCTTTGGAAGCGAATCCGGAAATATCGGACAGCTTGAAAAAACAGCTCTTTTTCTCGCCCATGAGTCTGAAGAATTTAAAAAGCATATCAGGCATTTTTCAGATACGGGAATGTCCTATCCAAAAGCAAGGCAGGAAGCACTGGCTGCATGCCTTGGCAGAAAATTTTCTGATTTACTTTCCTCTCCCAATAACATACTTGCCGTTGAATATCTGAAACAGCTAAAATCAAGAGAAAGCAACATAATACCTTTTACTGTAAAGCGTTTCGGTGCGGAATATCATGATTCATCATTCCCTCATGTCATTGAAAATCAGGCAATATCTTCTGCTTCTGCTATAAGAAAGGCTTTTTATTCTCAGACAGAAAATGAAGTTGATGATGATATTCTGACAGCTTTTTTGCCTGAACCTGTCGGTGATATTTTTCACCATAACAGACAGAATATCAGACCTGCTTCAGCAGTTGATTCCGATTTATATAAAATACTTTCTTCCATGATTCTAAGTACGGATATTTCCCGGCTTAAGGAGATTTTTTCAGTAAATGAGGGGCTTGAAAACAAGCTTAAAAATGCTGTACGAATATCAGACAGTCTTGACGAACTGAAACTGAACCTTATTTCAAAACGATATACGGCAACCCGCATAAACAGAATACTTATACATCTTCTTACCGGACTCAGAAAAAGCAGCTTTGCCCGGATAATCGAAGACAGACAAAATTACGCCCGTCTTTTAGCCTTCAATCAGAAAGGTGCAGCTCTTATAAAAAAAATAAAAAACAGTGACAGTGTTGATTTACCTGTTATCACAAACATAAATAAAGAATCGGATTCTCTTTCGGATTGTCAGTTATTATTAAGTTACGACACTCTAGCTTCTGATTTATACAATCTCATCATGGAAAAAAATATATATGACTGCTCAGACAGAAGGCAGAAACCTTTTTTCTTAAAATAAAAGAAGAAGCATTGCAGCGGCGAGAAAAAACGCAAGAATTCCATGCATAAGCTTTACTGTCAACAGATATTTTAAAGAAATACCGGTTCCCGAAAGCATGCTCATGGATTGCCCGATAATCGAAAATCCACCGAAAGAAATCAGTGCCGCACAGCCTGCCGTCTTATAAAAAAGCGGGATTCCTATATTTCCGCACACTAAAGAGCATCCAAGTGTCATCTCAAAAATCCCTTTCAGCATTCCCTGATAAAAGGGATTTTTTATTGATGAAAATACTCCTGTAAGTGACAGAATATCTGTAAACATCATGAATATAACCAGATATGCCAGAATTATACCCAAAGATTTGAATGATGAAAATATTGCATTTGTAAATGACTCCAGCAGATTTCCACAGCTGTATTTCCCAAAATCTGCCTCAGCTGCTTTCTGTTTGTATGTTCTTTCATTTTTACCGGAAGAATTAAAAAAAGAAAAAATGATTCCGTTTACGACAGCCGCAGAAAAATGCGCAATGGCAATAATAAACCCGCACATGCTGTTTCCAAGCATGGCAGTTCCTACAGAGCCAATCATAAATGCAGGTCCCGATGTACTGCAAAAGCTGATCAGATTCCTGCACTCTTTCTTTGATATATATCCGTTCCTTCCCATATCTCCGATTATTTTTGCTCCCATCGGATAGCCGGACAAGGCACTCATTGAAAACGCAAAGCTGCCCGGTTTAAGATGCCTGGTTATCCCCATGCTGTTCATAAAATTTGCACAGATAAAAAAAGGCAGCATGGCCGGAAGTATATTGTTTGCCCATATAGCAATTCCCTTCTGTGCGGAGTACAATACAGTTTCGGGGAAAATCAGCATCAGTACACAGGCTGCGGCAGAGCCCCC
>JBJETA010000074.1:0-3329 GCA_051883075.1 Anaerovoracaceae bacterium | reverse complement strand
ATGAAGGAAAGAGGCCTTGAAGAAGGAGATACAATAAGAATATTTGATTATGAGTTTGAATACTGGGATGAGTATTAAAACAGGGGGCTGCTGTATCTGAGCCGTAAGGGTTTGGATACAAACAGCCCTATATTTATGTAATTTAAGGAAAACAGCCTGCGTATGCTTATATGGGGTGATTTCCTTATGAATTTAAAAAAGCAGATTATATGCTGCATGATTATTGGCTTTGTGGCTTTCTGCTGTGAAAACTGCGGAAGCATGCAGGTACATGAAAGCTATGAAAAACTGAAAGAAACAGTATTTAAAGAATACAGCTTTTGTGAGTTCAAAAAAAACTGTATAGTGCTATTAAACTCTGCAGAAAAAATACCTGAAAAGGTAAAAAATGCAGATGAGTATCTTAATGAAATTATGGCGGCAGAATAAAAAGATATGGTATACTTATATGTATAGAAATTTTAGATGTATTATGAAAAGCTGTTTTAAGGCTTTTGGAGAGGACAGGCAATATGTCACAGAAACATTTAACGGAAGAAGAATGCAGCAGACTTTTAAAAGCATATAAGACACCCGAACACGTTATACGGCACTGCAGAGCTGTGGCTGATGCTGCAGTAAAACTTTCTGAAGAACTTAATAAACACGGATGTAAATTTGATATTGAACTTATCAGGGGAGCCGCTCTGATACATGACATTATGCGTGTTGAAGAAAACCATTGGGACAAGGGTGCTGAAATAGCGCGTAATCTCGGATATATACAGGAAGCAGATATCATAAAGGTTCATATGAACTATAACATGAAAAAGGAAGTTAAGGATCTGGAAGAAGTGGATATGGTCTGCTTCGGAGACAGAGTCGTAAAAGAAGATAAATATGTAGGCCTTGAAGAACGCATGCAATATGTTATGGACAAAGTAAGTGACAGCCCTCATGCCGTGGAATTAATAAAGAAAAAAACGGCTGAAACAAGCCTGCTTCTGAAAAAAATAGAAGACACCATAGGAATGTCTATAGATGAACTGATGAAAAAAGAAAGGTAAATAAAATATGACGTTAAATTTGGACAATATCCTGAAAAGAGTTGAAAAACCTGCAAGATATATAGGCGGTGAACTGAATTCGGCAAAAAAAGAGCTGACTGGGGACACCGTCAGATTTTGTTTTGTTTTTCCTGATTTGTACGAAATAGGTATGTCATATCTGGGTATGCAGATAATATATCATTTATTAAACAAGCAGGAAGGCATTTATTGTGAAAGAGCTTTTGCTCCCGGCACTGATATGGAAAAAATTCTGAGAGAAGAAAATGTACCTCTGTTTACACTGGAGACAAAAACACCGCTTAAGGAGATGGACGTAGTGGGATTCACTCTCCAGTATGAGCTTTCTTTTACAAATGTGCTTAATATTCTTAACCTGAGCGGAATACCAATCAGAAAAAGTGAAAGAAGCAAGGAACATCCTCTTGTTATTGCGGGAGGTCCCTGCGCATACAATCCGGAGCCGCTTGCCGATATCGTAGATGTATTTCTTATCGGAGACGGCGAGGAGCTTCTCCCTGAATTTTTCAAAGAATACAGTAAATCAAAGAAGGCAGGAGAAGACAGACAGGAATTTTATAAACGCATAGTAAAGCTGCAGGGAGTATATATCCCCGAGTTTTATGAGCCTGTATACAATGAGGACGGAACCATACAAAGGATTGAAAAGCTTTATGAAGAAGCACCTGACAGGGTTCTCAGAGCTATAGTTTCTGATCTGAATAATATAGATTTTCCTACAGAACCGATAGTTCCTTTTATTGAAACAGTTCATGACAGATCTGTTGTTGAAACCTTCAGAGGCTGCACCAGAGGATGCCGCTTCTGTCAGGCCGGGATTATTTACAGACCCGTAAGAGAAAGAAAAAGGGAAGTAATCAGGGAGCTGGCAATGAAAAGTCTGGAAAATACCGGACATGAAGAGCTGTCACTGCTTTCACTTTCCACAAGCGATTATTCGCAGTTTGAAGAGCTTGCAACAGAGCTTATGGGTATGTGCAAGGAAAACAATGTGTCATTATCGCTTCCTTCGCTGAGACTGGATTCTTTTTCCTTTAAGGTTCTTGAGGAAATACAGGGATATAAAAAATCCGGACTGACCTTTGCTCCCGAAGCGGGAACACAAAGGCTGCGTGATGTTATAAACAAAGGCGTTACGGAAGAAAATATATACAGTTCGGTAGAACAGGCCATAGAGCTTGGATGGAAAAATATAAAGCTGTATTTTATGAACGGTCTGCCTACCGAAACTTATGAAGATCTTGATGGAATATGCAGTATTGCTGAGAACATTGTTGCACTTCACAGGAAGATAAACGGAAAAGGAAGGTTTAACGTGACTGTAAGCACATCAAATTTCGTACCTAAGGCACATACTCCTTTTCAGTGGATGGCACAGGATACAGCGGAAGAGTTTGAAAAGAAGCATGAGTATCTCAGAAACAGAATGAAAAGCCTGAAGGGAGTGACCTTCAATTATCACGGAACCGGTACAAGCGTACTTGAAGCTGTATTTGCCAGAGGTGACAGAAGAGTATCAGAGCTTCTTATCCGTGCATTTGAGCTTGGCTGTAAGTTTGACGGATGGACCGAGTATTTCAATCAGGAGGCATGGAATGAGGCTTTTGCCCAGACAGGCATTGATAAGTTCTTTTACACTTCAAGGAAAAGAAGCTATGAGGAAATACTTCCATGGGATATCATAGACTGCGGCGTGACAAAACAGTTTCTTATGAGAGAAAATGAAAAGGCTGTTAAGGAAGAAACTACACATGACTGCCGAAACGGATGTGTAGGCTGCGGCATGAATAAGAATGTAAAATGTGAGATGGAGGGTATCAATATAAATGGCTAAATATGTACTTAAATTTTCAAAGGAAGGCTTTTTTAAATATACATCTCACTTGGATTTACTGAGATTTTTCAAGAGAAGCTTCAAAAGAACAGGCATAAGGCTTGCTTATTCACAAGGCTTCAATCCGCACCCTAAGATGGGTTTTGCGCAGCCTTTATCATTAGGTTATTCCAGCATTTACGAGCTTCTGGAGTTCGAATGCCGTGAAAACTACAAAGCGGAAGAAATAAAGAAAAAACTGTCCGAAATAATGCCTGAAGGTTTAAAAATACTGGCATGCGAAGAATATAAAAAGGAGGGGAAAACCCTTGCTGCACTGACAGAGGCGGCAGACTATGTCATAGCTGTTCCTCTTGAGACACCCGGTAATGACCTGACGGCTGATTTAAATCCGGCTGACCTTTGTCAGGATTTTTTAAATCAGAAAA
>JBJETA010000073.1:0-14862 GCA_051883075.1 Anaerovoracaceae bacterium | reverse complement strand
GGGAAGAGCACAGGTTACCCAGGCAGAAGCTGCAGGGATAGAGCCTTCGGTTCTGATGAATCCTATTCTGCTTAAGCCCACAAACGATACAAGCTCTCAGGTGATTGTAAACGGAGAGGTCATGGAAAACATGAGCGCAAAGGATTACTACAAACACAAGAGAGAACTGGCGGTAGCGGTTAAAGAGTCTTATGACAAGCTTGCGGAAGAGTATGACATCATAGTAATAGAAGGTGCGGGAAGTCCTGCGGAAATAAATCTGAAAGAGAATGATATAGTAAATATGTTTATGGCAAAGCTTGCAGGTGCGCCTGTTCTCCTTGCGGGGGACATAGACAGGGGAGGCGTATTTGCTTCTCTTGTGGGAACTATACAGCTGTTTGATGAAGAAGAGAGAGATTTGGTAAAAGGCGTACTTATAAATAAGTTCAGAGGTGATTTATCCATACTTCAGCCCGGTCTGAGACAGCTTGAGGACATTATACATAAACCTGTTGCAGGAGTTATACCTTATATGCACCTTGATATTGATGATGAGGACAGTCTGACAGAACGTTTCAGAAGAAAAGACGAAGCAGGGCTTGTAGATTTGGCAGTAATCCGTCTGCCGCGAATATCGAACTTTACGGATTTTAATGTTTTGGAATCAATGCCGGGAGTTACTCTGAGATATGTTACTCAGGCAGGGGAACTTGGAAATCCGGATATGATTCTTTTGCCGGGAACAAAAAACACTATGTCGGATTTACTGTGGATGAGACAGAACGGTCTTGAAGCCTGTGTGCTGAAGCATGCGGCTGCAGGAAAGCCTGTTTTCGGAATATGCGGAGGATATCAGATGCTGGGCAAGACTCTGAAGGACCCTTACGGAGTTGAGCATGGCGGAGAAATAGCGGGCATGGGACTGCTTCCGTCTGTTACCGTGTTTGAAGAGGAAAAGACAAGGACAAGAGTAACCGGACGTTTCGGAAATGTGGAAGGTATTTTTTCGGAGCTTTCAGGAGTAGAACTTGAGGGATATGAAATCCATATGGGAACTTCGGAAGCAGACTGCGGAAACACTCTTACTTGTATCTCGGAAGACGGCAAAGAAGAAAAGAAAGACGGTCTTAACCATGGTAATGTTTACGGTTCTTATGTCCATGGAATCTTTGACAGAGAAGAAGTGGCAAAGACAGTGGTTTCTGCTTTGTTAAAGAACAAAGGACTGAGTGATGAGGATGTAAAGGCTGTAAACCTTAAGGAATATAAGGAACAGCAGTATGATCTTCTTGCAGACGGCATAAGAAAAAATGTTGATATGAAACTGATTTATGACATCCTTGAACAGGGAAAGGATTATAAAGGAGAACAATATGAGCGGTAAGATAAAATTGCAGGAGGTCCTTCCTGCTGATATAGAAAAACGAAGCTTTGAAATTATTTCAGGTGAAATAGGCGATGTGGAGCTTGACCCTTTGCAGGAGCCTATTATAAAAAGAGCAATTCACACAAGTGCGGACTTTGATTATCTGACTAATCTGGTTTTTTCGGAGGGTGCAGTTGAAAAAGCCATGGAAGCAGTAAAAAAGGGTGCGACAATTGTAACTGACACACGCATGGCATGGTCGGGCATTAACAAGGCAGCTGTTGAAAAGTTCGGAGGCAAAGTCGTATGCTTTATGGCAGACGAGGATGTAAAGGAAGCTGCAAAAAAGAACGGTACGACCAGGGCGGTTGCAAGTATGCAGAAGGCAGCCTCTATTGAAGGCCCGGTTATTTTTGCCATAGGAAATGCTCCTACTGCGCTGGTTGCTCTTTATGAAATGATTGAGGAAGGAAAAATAAAACCTGATTTAATCGTAGGTGTTCCTGTTGGATTTGTAAATGTTGTTGAATCAAAGGAACTTATTATGCAGGCAGATGTGCCTTATATTGTTGCAAGAGGCAGAAAGGGCGGAAGCAATATTGCAGCGGCAATCTGCAATGCTGTTTTGTACCAGTGCGGCGGAAGAGATATGTAAATCGATCATATGTATACATAGCGGAGACTTTTTGAAAATCATAAATTTAACTTCACAAAATGTCTTGACTTGTTAAAATTCCTATGGTATCATAGTAAGCTGTCATATAATGTAATTGTTAGTGGAAGATGGGCATAATACATATATGACATAAAGCAGAATATGCCCACTTGAGTCAAAGAATCTGAGTTTGAGTGGGGCTTTTCAGGAAGTCCCATGATATAAGGAGTGATCAATATGCCAACACCCGTTAAAGTAGGTAGAAAACAGCGAATGAGCTTCTCTAAGATTAAAGAGGTAGCCGAAATGCCTAATCTTATCGAGATTCAGACAGCATCCTATGACTGGTTTATAAAAGAAGGTCTGCAGGAAGTTTTTGAAGATATCTCGCCTATTAAGGATTATGCAGGAAATTTAGTTTTGGAATTTATCGACTATTCTCTCAGCGAACCTCCGAAATACGGACAGGAAGAGTGTAAGGAACGAGATGTAACATACGCAGCTCCGCTGAAGGTAAGAGTCCGCCTGGTAAATAAGGAAACCGGAGAAGTCAAGGAGCAGGAAGTGTTCATGGGAGATTTCCCTCTTATGACTGAGAGAGGTACGTTTATATATAATGGTGCGGAGAGAGTAATAGTAACGCAGCTGGTGCGTTCTCCCGGACCTTACTATGATGTAACTGTAGACAAGTCAAACAAAAAGCTGTTCTCTACAACCATTATTCCGAACAGAGGTGCTTGGCTTGAATATGAAACAGACTCAAATGAAATTATTTCAGTAAGAGTTGACAGAACAAGAAAACAGCCGGTTACAACATTGCTCAGAGCTTTAGGCTTTGGCACAGATGAAGAAATCATAGAAATCTTCGGCGATGATCCAAGATTGAGAAAATCTCTTGAAAAGGACCCTACGGACAACTATGAGGACGGTTTAAAGGAAATATACAAGAAGTTAAGACCTGGTGAACCTCCTACAGTTGAAAGTGCAAAGTCCTTCCTGGATGCATTGTTTTTTGATCCGAAGAGATATGATTTAGCAAAAGTTGGCAGATATAAATATAACAAAAAGCTTGGTTTGTCAAACAGAATCGTCGGCGTTGTTGCTGCTGAGGATGTGTTTGATCCTAACACAGGCGAACTTTTGGTGGAAAAAGACCAGAAAATCACAAGAGAACTGGGTATGCAGATTGAAAATGCCGGTGTAAAGGAAGTTTATGCTTATTCAAAGAATGAAGAAGAGCATGTTACAAAGATCATCGGAAACAGATTTGTAGACCTGAACTGCTATGTTGATTTTGATACAACAGGACTGAAAGTTGAGGACAGAGTTTACTATCCTGTACTGATGGAAATCCTGGAAGAAAACACTACAGAAGAAGAAATAAAAGAAGCTTTAGTGATGAGACGAAACGAATTGTCACCAAAGCACATTATCATAGATGATATTGTTGCATCGGTCAGCTACATTCTGAACCTGAACTACGGCATCGGAAATATTGATGATATCGACCATCTCGGAAACAGAAGACTTAGAAATGTAGGTGAACTTTTACAGAACCAGTTCAGAATCGGTCTGGCACGTATGGAAAGAGTAGTTAAAGAAAGAATGACTATTCAGGATATAGAAGTGACTACTCCTCAGGCGTTAATGAACACAAGACCTGTAACGGCAGCCATTAAGGAATTCTTCGGAAGTTCACAGCTGTCACAGTTCATGGACCAGACAAATCCACTTGCTGAGCTTACTCACAAGAGAAGACTGTCAGCATTGGGACCCGGAGGTCTTTCAAGAGAAAGAGCAGGTTTCGAAGTTAGAGACGTACATTACTCCCACTATGGAAGAATGTGCCCTATCGAATCTCCTGAAGGTCCAAATATCGGTCTTATCGGTTCACTTTCGACTTACGGCAAGATTAACCAGTACGGATTTATTGAAGCTCCGTACAGACCTGTTGACAAGGAAACAGGAGTTGTTCTTGACTATGTTGAATATCTGACTGCAGATGAAGAAGAAAACTTAATCATTGCACAGGCCAACGAGCCGCTTGATTCAGAAAACAAATTTGTAAACAGCAAGGTTGCTTCAAGAGGTGTAGGCGGTGAAATCGCTATCGTTCCTAGAGAAATGATTGATTATATGGACGTATCACCTAAGCAGGTAGTTTCAGTTGCTACAGCGATGATTCCGTTCCTTGAAAACGACGACGCAAACCGTGCTCTGATGGGATCAAACATGCAGAGACAGGCAGTGCCTCTTCTTGTTCCGGAAGCTCCTTATGTAGGTACAGGTATGGAATACAAGGCTGCAAGAGACTCAGGCGTAGTTATTCTTGCAAAGCATTCCGGTACGGTTGAATATGTTGATGCTGTTAAAATCAGAATCAGAAGAGATGACGGTGAGGGCATTGACGAATATTCACTGCTGAAGTTCAAGAGAGCAAACCAGAGCACATGCATCAACCAGCGCTCAATTGTAAGCCATGGTGAACATATAGAAGAAGGTGAAGTTATTGCTGACGGACCTTCAACAGATATGGGTGAAATTGCACTGGGAAGAAACCTTCTTATCGGCTTCATGACATGGGAAGGATACAACTACGAAGACGCTATCATACTGAATGAACGTCTTGTAATGGAAGATAAGCTTACTACGCTCCATATTGAAGAATATGAAGCTGAAGCAAGAGATACAAAGCTTGGACCTGAAGAAATCACAAGAGATATTCCAAATGTAAGCGAAGAAGCTTTGAGAGACCTTGATGAGGAAGGTATCATCAGAATCGGTGCTGAAGTAAACCCTGGTGATATCCTGGTAGGTAAGGTTACTCCTAAGGGTGAAACAGAGCTTACAGCGGAAGAAAGACTGCTGCGTGCAATCTTCGGTGAAAAAGCAAGAGAAGTAAGAGATACATCATTAAAGGTACCTCACGGCGAAACAGGTATCGTTGTTGATGTTAAGATATTCTCAAGAGAAAACGGAGACGAACTTCCACCCGGAGTAAATAAGCTTGTAAGATGCTATATCATTACAAAGAGAAAGATAAGCGTCGGAGACAAGATGGCGGGAAGACACGGAAACAAGGGTGTTATTTCAAGAATTCTTCCTGAAGAAGATATGCCGTTTATGGAAGACGGTACACCGCTTCAGGTAATGCTTAACCCTCTGGGCGTACCTTCACGTATGAATGTCGGTCAGGTACTGGAAGTACATCTTGGTCTGGCTGCCAAGTTTAAAGACTGGTATATTGCAACTCCTGTATTTGACGGTGCACACGAAAGCGATATCAGAAAGCTTCTGGATGAATGCGGATATCCGGAAACAGGTAAGCTGCAGCTGAGAGACGGACGTTCGGGAGAACCTTTTGATAACCCTGTTACAGTAGGATATATGTACATGCTGAAGCTGCACCATCTGGTTGATGATAAGATTCATGCAAGAAGTACAGGTCCTTACTCTCTGGTAACCCAGCAGCCTCTGGGCGGTAAAGCACAGTTCGGCGGACAGAGATTCGGAGAAATGGAAGTTTGGGCACTGGAAGCTTACGGTGCTGCACATGTACTTCAGGAAATCCTGACTGTCAAGTCTGATGATGTTGTCGGACGTGTAAAGACTTATGAAGCTATTGTTAAGGGTGAAAATATTCCTGAACCGGGAATCCCTGAATCCTTTAAGGTTCTTATCAAGGAAATGCAGAGTTTAGGCCTTGATGTTAAGGTATTGACCGAGGACGATAAGGAAATCGAAATTAAGGAAGATATAGAACTTGAAGGCATTTCAAGCATTGAAAATATCATTGATGTGGATGAACCTGAAGAACTGGGAGAAGACACTGACGGTGGCTTCGAAGAGGAAGCAGATGAATTTGCAGACGATGAAGATATTGATGATGATGAATTAGACATCATTGATCTTGATATTAACGATGAGTTTGATGAAGAGTTATAGAAAGGGGGAGGGACTCCTTGAGCGATAATAATACTTATGAATTAAACAATTTTGAAGCTTTGCAGATTAATCTGGCTTCTACTGAAAAAATTCTTGAATGGTCACATGGTGAGGTAACAAAGCCTGAGACTATTAACTACAGAACTTTAAAGCCTGAAAAAGAGGGTCTTTTCTGTGAAAAGATTTTCGGACCTACAAAGGACTGGGAATGTCACTGCGGTAAATACAAGAGAATCCGTTATAAGGGTATCGTCTGCGACCGCTGCGGTGTTGAAGTAACAAAAGCTAAAGTAAGAAGAGAGAGAATGGGGCATATAAAGCTTGCTGCCCCTGTATCTCATATATGGTATTTTAAGGGTATCCCAAGCAGAATAGGGCTGGTTCTTGACATTTCTCCGAGAAATCTGGAAAAGGTACTTTATTTTGCGGCATATATCGTTACAGATCCGGGCGATACGGGATTTGGATATAAAGAAATACTGACCGAACAGCAGTACAGGGAAGCAAAGGAAAAGTACGGTGACTCTTTCAAGGCAGGTATGGGTGCGGAAGCTATCAGAGAGCTTCTTACACATATCAATCTGGAAGAGCTTTCAAAGGAACTGAGAGCTAAACTGAAGGATGCTTCCGGTCAGAAAAAAATAAGAATAGTAAGACGACTTGAAGTTATTGAAGCTTTAAAGCTGTCAAACAATAAGCCTGAATGGATGATTCTGGAGGTTATACCTGTTATTCCGCCGGATATCAGACCTATGGTGCAGCTCGACGGCGGCAGATTTGCAACATCTGACCTAAATGATCTGTACAGAAGGGTTATTAACAGAAACAACAGACTGAAGAGACTTCTGGAACTTGGAGCTCCTGACATTATCGTAAGAAATGAAAAGAGAATGCTTCAGGAAGCTGTTGACGCACTTATCGACAACGGCAGAAGAGGCAGACCTGTAACAGGTCCGGGTTCAAGACCTCTGAAATCTTTATCAGATATGTTAAAGGGTAAGCAGGGAAGATTCAGACAGAACCTGCTTGGTAAGCGTGTTGACTATTCAGGACGTTCAGTAATCGTAGTCGGACCTGAACTGAGATTTTATCAGTGCGGTCTACCTAAGAAGATGGCACTTGAACTGTTCAAGCCTTTCATCATGAAGAAGCTTGTACAGGACGGACACGCACATAACATTAAGAGCGCTAAGAGAATGGTTGAAAAGGTTAAGCCTCAGGTTTGGGACGTTCTTGAAAGCGTTATTAAGGAACATCCGGTTATGCTGAACCGTGCCCCTACTCTTCACAGACTGGGTATTCAGGCATTTGAGCCTGTACTTGTTGAAGGTAAGGCTATCAAGCTTCATCCTCTTGTATGTACGGCATTTAACGCCGACTTTGACGGTGACCAGATGGCGGTACATGTGCCTCTTTCAGTAGAAGCACAGGCTGAAGCAAGATTCTTAATGTTATCGGTAAACAATATTCTTGCACCAAAGGATGGTTCGCCAATCACTACTCCTACACAGGATATGATTCTGGGAAGTTATTATCTGACTCATCCTGGTGTTGAAGAAAGAAATACAGCAGGCGAAAAGGGCGACGGAAAGGTATTTACCGACTATGATGAAATGATTATGGCATATCAGAACGGTGTTGTTGGTCTTCATGCAAGAGTTAAGGTAAGAAGGTACCTTGATGAAAATGACACCAGAGGTAAGCTTGTAGAATCAACAGTCGGAAGATTTATCTTCAACGCTCAGATTCCACAGGATTTAGGCTTTGTAGACAGAAAGGTTGATCCATACTCACTTGAGGTTGACTTCTTATGCGATAAGAAGAAGCTGGGAGCAATCATTGACAAGTGCTACAGAGTGCATGGAAATACAGGAACGGCTATTATGCTTGATGCTATCAAGGATATGGGCTTCCACTATTCAACTAAGTCAGCTATCACTATCAGTATTTCAGACATGAACATACCTGATGAAAAGCCTCAGATACTTGCGGCAGCTGAAGCAGAGGTTGATAAATATGAAAAGGCTTACAGAGCAGGTCTTGTTTCCAACCAGGAAAGATATGAAAAGGTTATCGGTATCTGGAACAAGGCTACAGATGATATAGCAGATGCTCTGATGGCATCACTGGGTACACTGAATAACCTGTTTATCATGGCACATTCGGGAGCCAGAGGTAGTAAGAACCAGATTAAGCAGGTCGGAGGTATGAGAGGTCTGATGGCAAATGCCGCAGGTAAGACTATCGAAATTCCTATCAAGGCTAACTTCCGTGAAGGTCTGTCCATACTGGACTACTTCATTTCATCAAACGGTGCAAGAAAGGGTCTTGCCGATACTGCACTGCGAACAGCCGACTCAGGTTACCTGACAAGAAGACTTGTTGATGTATCACACAATGTAATTGTAAGAGAAGTAGACTGCGGAACTGACGAAGGTATTGAAGTAAGAGCGTTTACTGATGGTAAGGAAGTAATCGAACCATTGAAGCTTCGTATTATAGGCAGAACTTCATTAACAGATATTTACGATCCTAACACAGGAGAGCTGATTGTTGAGCAGAATGAAGAAATCTCAGAAGCAGCTGCAGAACACATCGAAAGCTGCGGTATTGAAGCAGTAGCAATCAGATCAGTTATGACATGCCACAGCAAGTCAGGTATCTGCGCTAAATGCTACGGAAGAAATCTTGCAAACGGTGAACCTGTAAACATCGGTGAAGCAGTTGGTATTACAGCAGCCCAGTCAATCGGTGAACCAGGTACACAGCTTACAATGAGAACATTCCATACAGGCGGTGTAGCCGGAAGCGATATTACACAGGGTCTTCCAAGAGTAGAAGAACTGTTTGAAGCAAGAAAGCCAAAAGGTCTTGCTGAAATCTGTGAGGCTGACGGTACAGTCGTTTCAATAGAGGTAAGAAAAGACAACAAGACAGAAGTTAAGGTAAGAGGCGAAGAGGAAAGAACTTATGTGGTTCCTTACGGAGCAAGACTGAATGTTAAGGAGGGCGATTATGTCCTTGCCGGAGGTTCAATCACAAGAGGTCCTTTAAATCCTCACGATATACTGAGACTTAACGGTGTTGAAGGCGTTTACCAGTATCTGCTGAAGGAAGTACAGCGTGTATACAAGCAGCAGGGTGTAGATATCAATGACAAGCACGTTGAAGTTATCGTAAGCCAGATGCTGTCGAAGTGCAAGATTGAGGATTCGGGAGATACAACACTTCTTCCGGGAGGCCTTTACAGCATGAGCGAAATCGAAGAAGCAAACCAGATTGCCATAGAAAACGGCGGAGAACCTGCTTACGGCAAGAGAGTTCTTCTTGGTATTACAAAGGCGTCACTTGCTACAAATTCATTCTTATCGGCTGCTTCATTCCAGGAAACTACAAGAGTTCTTACGGATGCAGCTATCAAGGGTAAGAAGGATACGCTTCAGGGACTTAAGGAAAATGTTATTATCGGTAAGCTGATTCCTGCAGGTACCGGTATGAAGAGATATAAGAGTGTTGAAGTCGATTACGGTGTAAACACTGAGCTTATGGAATCTTTCTCAAGGTTAAATGAACTTGAAGAAGAAGAGGATTTTGAAGAGCTTGCAGATATGTCTTCGGTGGCAGATTCCGAATATACAGATAAGATTGTTGAAATCGATGAGATGGATGTAATCGAATAATATAAAATATGGGCATTGGTTTTCCTTAGTTGGGAAACCAATGCTTTTTTTGATACAAAAGGTGAAAAAAAGAAAAGAGTGTGGTATAATAAAAAGCCATAAAAAGAACAAGGAGCCTCATATGGAGAAGAAGTTGGAGGATAAGTACTATTACATAGCAATATTGATAATTGTTCCTATGATACTGGCTTTTATTTTTGCATCAGATAAATCTATCGGTGTGGACGAAAGAGATGTAATGCCGGTTGTACAGCCTTTTGAACATATAGAAGAATCGGATTCAACAGACTGGTACTATTTTAAAAAAGCACAGCTTAGCCCTCAAGGAGGAACTTTGAGTTTTAGAACAGTTCATCAGTTTATCGAAGTATATGCAGATGATTATCTGATATATTCTGTAAAACCGGGCAACTCTATATTTGGAAATACTACTGGTACACGTTGGAATTTTGTTGAAATACCGGAATCTGCTTCTAATATACAGGTTAGATTTGAAGGGGCATATGAGCATACCTACCATCAGAGGATAAGGTTTTTCTATGGAAACAGCATGACTATGTATATGAATATCATGAAGCAGTCGGCAGTTCCGATGGTTTTAAGTCTTTTAAATTCACTGATAGGTGTTTTCATGATATTTTATTGGCTTTTGATGAATAATAGAACACCTATAAGCAAGGCTTTGATTTATTTGGGAATGTTTGCGGTATGCCTGGGAATTTGGTCTTTAATTGAAAATGATGTTTCTGTTATTCTTATAAAAAACAGGGTTGCGTGTTCCTACTGCGCTTTTATCCTGCTTATGGCAATGATTATGCCGATAGCCTCGTTTATAAGGGAACTCCTGAAAACTGATGAAAGATGGGGCTGGAGCGCTATATTTCTATATAGTGTTGTGAACATGGGCGCTCAACTGACAATGCAGACATTACAGATTGAAGATTTAAGAGAAACTCTTTTTGCAACACATATAGGCTTCCTGCTTTTATCTGGTTATTCAGTTTACTCAGTTATATTTGCAATAAGAAAAAATGGACTTACCAAAGAATTAAAGAAAAATACAGTAGGACTTATTATATTGGTTACTACTGTTATAGGTTCTCTGTTGCAATATTATTCGGCAGGCTTTTTAACTAATAATTTTGGCTGTGTGGGATTCTTCTTATATATTATCTTTATGTGTGTGGATACATCACAATCGGCGCTTAAGCAGCTTGAAGAAGGAAAGAAAGCGGTTTACTATAAAGAATTGGCAAATACAGACATATTGACGGGACTTAATAACAGGAACGCTTTCATTACCGATATGGAAAAAAGAGAACCGGAAAAAGGAAATGCCGTAGTTGTGTTTGATTTGAATGAATTGAAAAAAACAAACGACAGTTTTGGACATCTGGCGGGGGATAAGTATATTGTGGATTCAGCCAGACTGATTTCAAAGATTTTCGGACCGTATGGAAAATGCTATCGTATAGGCGGAGATGAGTTCTGTGCCATTGCAGATAATATAAGTGAAGAAGAACTCAAAACTCTTGCGGAAAGGCTGGAAATGAGGCAGGAGCAGTACAATGCGGCTTCAAGGCAGATTCTTATGAAAATTGCATGCGGCTATGCAATGTATGAAAGTGAACTTGATGACAGCCTTGAAAATACAAGAAGCCGTGCGGATATGGGAATGTATGACAATAAAATATGTATAAAAAGAAGTAAAGAAGGGCAAAAAGCATATATGGAGAAATAGTTTTGCGAATTAAGATTGTTTTAATTGACACTTGCATATGCAATGTGATAAAATAGAAAAGATTTTGAGTTTCGAGCAATCAAGCTCACTCAGAATTAAAATTTGAATGAATCCGGGGTTTTAACGGATTCTATCGTTTGAAGAAAGGAGAAAATAATGCCTACTATTAACCAATTAGTACGTCAGGGTAGACAGTCTGCTGTTAAAAAGTCAACAGCTCCAGCTTTGTTAAAGGGTTTAAACTCAATCAAGAGAGTTCCTACTGACATTGCTTCACCTCAGAAGAGAGGAGTTTGTACTTCAGTAAAGACAGTTACACCTAAGAAGCCTAACTCAGCGCTTAGAAAAGTTGCCAGAGTTCGTTTAACAAACGGAATCGAAGTAACAGCATATATTCCTGGTATCGGTCACAACCTTCAGGAACACAGTGTTGTACTTATCAGAGGCGGAAGAGTTAAGGACCTTCCAGGTGTAAGATACCACATTGTAAGAGGTACTCTTGATACTGCAGGTGTTAACAACAGACTGCAGGCACGTTCAAAGTACGGTGCAAAGAGACCTAAAGCTGCAAAGAAATAGTAATCGGATTTAAAAAGGCCATATTATATAGATGTTAATAGTATGTAATTATTTTAAACATATATATAGTGCGCCACGGCATTCTTTGTAATGTCGAGTACCGAAACTGCAAACTGTTCCGTCAGAGCTTTTGGGGCGGAAACAGAGTAACTTTTTAAAAGAAAAAGCGAAGTTTAGTTAGCATCATAATCTGATGCGTGTAGAATTCTGTGAAAATGCACAGAATTATAAGCAAGGAGGGAAGAGAAGTGCCAAGAAAAGGTAACACACCAAAGAGAGAAGTACTTCCAGATCCGGTTTACGGAAGCGTAGTTGTTGCTAAGCTTATCAACAGCATTATGTTAGACGGTAAGAAGGGTGTTGCTCAGAACATCGTTTACAGTGCATTTGATATGATTAAGGAACAGTCAGGCGAAGAACCGATTGAAGTATTTGAAAAGGCTATGAACAACATCATGCCTGTAGTAGAAGTTAGAGCAAGAAGAGTCGGTGGTGCAAACTACCAGGTTCCTGTTGAAGTAAGACCTGAAAGAAGACAGACTTTAGGTTTAAGATGGTTAACTAAGTACACAAGAGCAAGAGGCGAAAAGACTATGTACGAAAGATTAGCTAAGGAACTTATGGATGCTGCTAACAACACAGGCGGTTCAGTAAAGAAGAAGGAAGATACTCATAAGATGGCAGAAGCTAATAAGGCTTTCGCACATTACAGATGGTAATCTTTAAGATAAGATTTTTGGAAAGAACAGTAGGAAGGAGGGTTATTTCAAATGGCTAGAGCTTTTTCATTAGAAAAGACTAGAAATATCGGTATCATGGCTCACATCGATGCCGGTAAGACAACTACAACAGAAAGAATCTTGTTCTATACAGGAAAAACTCACAAGATTGGGGAAACTCATGAAGGTGCTGCTCAGATGGACTGGATGGAACAGGAGCAGGAACGTGGTATTACAATAACCTCCGCTGCTACTACAGCACAGTGGAAAGGACACAGAATTAACATAATCGACACACCGGGTCACGTAGACTTTACAGTAGAAGTAGAACGTTCATTGAGAGTTCTGGACGGTTCTGTAACAGTATTATGTGCTAAGGGCGGTGTTGAGCCACAGTCAGAAACAGTTTGGAGACAGGCTGATAAGTATGGAGTTCCTAGAATGATTTTCGTAAACAAGATGGACATTTTAGGTGCAAACTTCTACAGAGTTGTTGGCATGGTTAAGGACAGACTGAAGGCGAACCCTGTTCCAATTCAGTTACCTATCGGTGTTGAAGATAGTTTCATTGGAATTATCGACTTAGTAGAAATGAAAGCGGAGATTTATAAGGACGATTTAGGTAAGGAATTTGAAATCACAGATATTCCTGAGGATATGGCAGATTTAGCCGCTGAATGGAGAGAAAAACTGATTGAATCAGTTGCTGAATGTGATGAAGAACTTACTATGAAGTTCTTAGAAGGTGAAGAACTGACTACAAAGGAAATCAAGGATACTATCAGAAAGGCAACTATTGCCGGAGAAATGGTTCCTGTAACTTGTGGTTCAGCATATAGAAATAAGGGTGTTCAGATGATGCTTGACGCTGTTATCGACTATATGCCATCACCTCTTGATATCCCTGCTATAAAGGGTATTAATCCTGAAACAGGAGAAGAAGATGAAAGAAAGGCAAGCGATGATGAACCATTTGCAGCACTTGCTTTCAAGATTATGGCTGACCCATTCGTAGGTAAGCTTGCATTCTTCAGAGTATATTCAGGTACAATTTCATCAGGCTCTTATGTATATAACTCAACTAAGGGCAAGAAGGAAAGAATCGGAAGAATCTTACAGATGCATGCAAACAAGAGAGAAGAAATCGAAATGGTTTACTCCGGTGATATCGCAGCAGCTGTAGGTCTTAAGGATACAACTACAGGTGATACAATCTGCGACGAAAAGCATGAAATCATTCTGGAATCAATGGAATTCCCTGATCCTGTTATTGAAATCGCTATCGAGCCTAAGACTAAGGCAGGTCAGGAAAAGATGGGTATTGCTCTTGCAAAGCTTGCAGAAGAAGACCCTACTTTCAAGACTTATACAAATGCAGAAACAGGACAGACTATCATCGCTGGTATGGGTGAACTTCACCTTGAAATCATTGTTGACAGACTTCTGAGAGAATTCAAGGTTGAAGCTAACGTTGGACAGCCTCAGGTTTCATACAAAGAAACTATTACAGGCAATGCTGATGTTGACCACAAGTATGCTAAGCAGTCCGGTGGTAGAGGTCAGTACGGTCACGTTAAGATTAAGGTTTACCCAAGAGAACCGGGCGAAGGCTTCGAATTCAAGAACTCAATCGTTGGTGGTGCTATTCCTAAGGAATACATTCCTAAGATTGAAGAAGGTATCAAAGAAGCTATGGAAACAGGTCCAATTGCAGGTTACAATGTTGTTGACGTTGGTGTTGAACTTTATGATGGTTCATATCATGAAGTTGACTCATCAGAAATGGCGTTCAAGATTGCTGCTTCAATGGCATTCAGAGAAGCATGCAAGAAGGCAAAGCCTGTTCTTCTTGAACCAATCTTCAAGGTTGAAGTTACAGTTCCTGAAGAATACATGGGTGATGTAATCGGTGATATCAGTTCAAGAAGAGGCAGAATTGAAGGCTCTGACATGAATAACGGTGCAGTTGCAGTAAGAGGTATGGTTCCTCTGTCAGAAATGTTCGGATATGCAACAGACCTTCGTTCAAAGACTCAGGGACGTGGTGTATATGTAATGCAGATGGACCACTTCGAAAAGCTGCCTGATAACTTGGTTGAAAAGATTAATAAATAAGAATTTGTTTTAAAGGAGATTTATAAAAATGGCAAAGCAGAAATTTGAAAGAACAAAGCCACATATTAATATCGGAACAA
>JBJETA010000072.1:0-3378 GCA_051883075.1 Anaerovoracaceae bacterium | reverse complement strand
CTGCACTTCCTCTGGCTGAAAAGCTGCCAAACTGTATGCAGTAGCCTCCTGATGGCTGTGAGCTTTCTGGCTGTGCAGCAATATTCAGACCGTCTTCAATTATATTTTTATTATCTTCGGTATCTGTACTGTTCTTCGTTTCCTGTGGTGAAACATCAGTCCCTCCGTTCCCGCTTTCCTGTTTCAAATCCTCATCCTTACCAGAGGCTTTTTCTCCGGAGCTGTCAAAAATCCCGGACAGAAATCCAAAGCTTCCTAAATTGATACCTTCTCCTCCAAGCAGAGGATATATAATAAATCTGGCAGAGCCATATCCAAGCAATACCGCAATACTTATTATAACAAGAAAAAAAGTAAAATTCACCTTCGTTTTTTGACGGAATCCGTTTCTTCTTCTCCTTTTTCTTCTTTCTCTCACAGTAATCCTACCTCCCTCATCTGCTTTATGTCCGTTTTATTTAATTGTATGATTGCATCCGGTAAAATATCCGATATTTAGGGACAAATAAAAAGGCAGTATTTTTACTGCCTTTTTATTTGTTATCTATCAGCCCATCCGCATATAAAAGCCTCTCGTTTAAGCTCTACTATGTATGTTAAAACCGACATATATGAAGGATTTTCTGCTTTTATTTTATTTCTGATTTTTTCCGCATACTCCGTACATCTTTCATTGTCACATTTCATTGATTCAATAAATCCGGTAAAGCAATTGTTAAGACTGTCATTTCTTCCTTCATTATTCTTAGGTACAAAGCATATTTTTATTTCATCCCTTATACCATATCCTCTGTTTGTTTTCTTTATTTCTGTATTTACAGGATTTTTCATACTATAGCTGCCCTTCAAAAACACTGTGTCCACCGTCAGCATATACCTATACCACGGGATTAATCTGTTTTCTGCTGCTTTTACAGCAAGCAGCAGCTTTTCTATAATATCCAGCATAAAAAACGGATTTTCATAGCTACATTCCGTCATTTTCATATAATCCTCAGTAAAATATGTTACCTTCAGTTTTCCACTTTCTTCCATAAAGCTCATGGGAAGAAAAGCGTCTGCTTCTCCTGATGCTAAAATTTTAAGTTCAAACGGTCTGATACAATTTTTATCATAAAGCGCATCCATTTCTTATCCTCCACATCATCCGCCTCCGCACTTCAGGCATGGCGTGTATCCCCTTTCTTCCGCTTCCTTCTTTTCTATTTCAATAACGTACTTGTCAACTGCGGAGCACGTACTTTTGTGATATGCCTGTCCCGAATGCGGAAAATAACATATAATACTTCCCTCTCCGATATCTTCAGCACCGCACAGGCGGCAGCTGTGATACTTTCTTTTTATACCGCTGTTCAAAACACCTTTAACAGCAGCCGTTCTCACATAAGTACAGTTTTCACTGTGATATCTTTTGCCCGCAGCCGGAAACACCCACACTCTTTCCGATTTTTCTTCCTCCTCCATGATGTTAAAACCCTTTACTGCACTGTATTTTTTGGTGCCCACAAAAGCCCTGCATGTCAAAGAGGATGTTCCCTCTATGCTCCCGTAAAAATTTATAGGGAAGTTTATATCGGATCTGCTGTGCATGCAAAAGCTTATGAGATTATCCAGATTCTGTTTTGAATATCTATAGCGGAAATCAGTTATATCGGTAACGGTTCCTTCAGGATTATTTTCATTTATAAGTGTCTCCAGTCTATACGGAAAAACAGCAGCATCAGCACGACCCAGTTCCGTATAGCTTTTTACGGCAAGAAGGTGGCTTTCATCTGCCGCTATGCTCATCATACCTTCCTCCATGCTGTTTATTTTTATAATATAAGCAATAGTAAGAATCCCTAATACAAGCATTGGCAGAAAAATTGCCGCTTCAACACCTAAACTGCCTTTTTTAGTATTTTTCAACATATTCGAACTCCTGTCCGCTTATATCCGCACAGAATTTAAATCCCGTGTACATATCTTTTATACGGAAATTTTCATCGAAGCTGCCCTGCATATTTATCTGTATGATATCCATAAGCCGTACAAGCTTCGTTTTCCTGTCAGAGCATGCCAGGAAAAGCTTAAGATATTGTTTATATGTCATATTGCTTTTCTTCTCAGGTCTTATAGCCACAGTACCATCTTCTGAACCTGTATTTTCCTCAAAAGCCTTAATAACTGAATCAATATTCACTGCCCAGTCTCCGTCAGTCTTATAAAGTGCCACACCTTCACCCTGCAAAAGCAGATTTTTATCATTTGAAGCCTCTAATTCAGCCCACAGAACCACCAAAAGGCCCTTGGTTATCTCAGCTTCAGGTCCGGGAGTAAGAGCTTCTGCAGCCGCGGCCAGTGCCGTCATCTTCTTTCGGTCGGATAAAATATGCTCCGTATTCATAGCCACCCTGAAAATTCCGAACTGCCTCATGAAAGCTTTTTTATTCTGCTCATCATCAAGCTTTCCGTATAGAATGTATTCTATTTCATTTTGAAAAAAGGTTTCTGTTCTTCCTGCATTTTCATGACTGCAGTTGCAGAAATCCAAGATATATTTGTCGGTCAAAAGAGCTTCGGATGTATTTTTTACTATATCAGACCATTTCCCCGGATTTATATCAAATATATTCAGGGCAGAGAATCCGTTTTTTTCAAGATATCTTGAAGGCAGTTCATTTATAATTCTATGGTTTATAAGCCTGCCGCTGCTTTCCGCATTCTTTCCCGGTGACTGTTTTTCCGTAAGCACAGACAGCTTTGCATATTCGGAAATCTGATTTTCAAAGTTGTCAGCATCTAATAGTGAATAATCGTCCATCCATACTGAAACAGAATTGAGCTTTGGTTTTATCATAGAAAAATTCCCGTTTCTTTGCTTTGTTCCAAAGGTTTCATTTAAATAGAAACCCAGTTTTTCATCTATATCCTTTTCGTATCCCATAAAAGCAACTATACCATAGCTTTCTTTCAAATCAGTATGATATTCCGACAAAACGCTTCTGCCTGCAAGTTGGATAACACTGTCACAATAAGATGCAGATGTAAGTCGTGCAGATTCTTTTACAAATATTACTGCAGCCATTGCCAGAACAGTAAACAGCATAACCGAAAGCACTGCCAGGGAACCCTTTTTATTGTTTTTTATATGATTTGCAAACAATTTATTCACGCAATATCAAATCCACCTTCCTCATATACGCTTTTTCATTTACAGCCCATACAGCTGCCTCCTGCTCCCTTTTAACGGGTTCCAGAATTGCATTTCCCGTACATATCCTGCTGATGCTTCCATACAGCCTATCCTGTCCACTCTTTTTAATACTGGTAATTTCCGCTTTCTTACCGAAAATCGTTTTACTATATCTATCTCCCGTAAAAATAGCACTATCTGCA
>JBJETA010000071.1:0-3393 GCA_051883075.1 Anaerovoracaceae bacterium | reverse complement strand
CATCATAACGCTTATTTCACTGAAAAGTGCCGTGCCGGACACTACCTTGCTTGTAGCAAGAGTAGACAGAATAATCATCATAAAGATTGCAGCCACATCTTCTATAATCAGTGTACCTATAACAAGCTGTGATGATTTTCTTTCCTTTATGTTAAGCTCATCATATACCTTCAATATAATCATCGTAGAAGACATGGAAATCATGCCTCCGAGGAAAATGCTGTCCATGCTTGACCAGCCAAGCAGGTTTCCCACACCGTAACCCACAAAAATCATCGAGGTAATAACAGTTGCCGCCGTTACTATGGCTCCTCCCCCGATATTTGCAATCTTGTGGAAGCTGAACTCAAGTCCGAGTGCAAACATAAGAAAGATAACACCCAGTTCAGACCATATCCCGATATTTTCGGCATCCACAATCGTAGGAAGCAGTGAAAAATTGTTGCTCGCCAGAAATCCCGCAAGCACATATCCCAACACAAGGGGCTGTTTAATCTTTTTAAATACAATGGTCGTAACACTTGCCACAACCAGAATTAAGGCTAAATCCCGTATTAAAAAATCCAAAGACTCCATTTACTTCTCCCCTTTCTTTTTAAATACAACAGTGAATGTACTTCCCTGTCCCAGTTTGCTGTCCACCAGAACTTCGGCATCAAACAGAAAAGCAATATGCTTAACTATGGAAAGCCCCAGTCCCGTGCCTCCCCCTTTCTTTGTTCTTGATTTGTCAACTCGGTAAAATCTTTCAAAAAGTCTGTCGAAATGCTCACTTCCTATACCGATACCGTTATCCTTTATTTCAACCAGTATTTTTCCGTCCTTTTCGTAAGAGGACACCCATACATAGGCCTGTACCTCATCATTGGAATACTTTATGGCATTTTCTATCAGATTCATCATCATCTGTATAAATCTGTCGAGATTTCCCTCTATAAAGCAGTCCCTCTGCAGAGATTTCTCGATAATGACCGATTTTCCCTCAGCCAGAGGCTCAATAGTATCCAGAATACTTTCCAAAGCCTCTTTAACATCGATACACTCCGATTTCTGAGGCACCTTTTTGTTTTCTATATCCGAAAGGACAAGTATATCGTCTATCAGGCGGTTGAGCCGTGTTGTTTCAATGGCAATAATGTCAATAAATTTATTTCGTATCTCCGGATTATCTGCCGCGCCGTCCTGAAGTGTTTCTATAAATCCCGATATTGAGGTAAGCGGGGTTTTAAGCTCATGTGTAACATTTGCAACAAATTCACTTCGCATCTGTTCTGTCTTCTTGAACTCTTCTGTCATCTTTATCATCTGCTCTTCAGTCCTTTTTATCGGTCCCATCAGATGAGTATAAACCACAAAAGAAAGCACTGCCGTAAAAACGAGACATATAATTGTCGCCGTTCTGAAAGCACTGCTTCCAAGAAGCATTCGCAGCGTACTTCCTTTTATACTGTTATCCACAGAAAGGAAATATGCCATTACAAAAAGAGTCAGAAGGACATTTATTGCTGCTATTATTACAGAAGCTGCTAAAAATCTGTTCTTCATTTCATCTTATATCCTTTTCCTCTGATAGTCTGTATATATTTATCTTCATTGTCTGTCTGCGCCAGTTTTTTTCTCAGATATCTTATATGTACATCAACCGTTCTGGTTTCACCTGCATAATCTATGCCCCAGACTTTATCAAGAAGCTGGTCTCTTGAAAAAACATGGCCTCTGTTTTCCGCCAGGAAGCACAGAAGTTCAAATTCCTTCAAAGTCAGTGAAACAGGATTACCCGCTACGGTAACTTCATGTCGGTCCGTATTTATAACAATATCATCCAGTCTTATGATATAGTCATCACTATTGTGACCGTCCTGCACGGCTCCCATTTCCTCATATCTTCTCAATACAGCCTTAATTCTTGCCATAAGCTCCCTTACACTGAACGGTTTTGTTATATAATCGTCTGCGCCGAATTCCAGTCCAAGGATTTTATCTACCTCATCACTTTTAGCTGTAAGCATGATAATCGGTGTTTTGTTCCCCTCTTCTCTCAGTTCACGGCAGATTTCGTTTCCGTTTTTACCCGGGAGCATCAGATCCAGAAGAATCAAAGACGGCTTTTCCTTGTGCGCAAGAGTAATGCCCATAAGCCCGTCTTCCGCACTTATATACTCGTAACCGTTGTTTTCAAGATTATAGCCCACCAGTTCTATAATATTCGGCTCATCCTCTATTATAAGTATTTTTTTCTTTGCTGCCATTTTATCTTTTCTCCAATATTATTTAAGCTGATATATCATATTCTTTATGATATATCAGCCCATATTGTATACCTCATGCTTAAATTTTACCATATCTAAAATTCAAGCGCAATTTCTATGACTCGACAAATTCCTTCACAGGCATTTTAGACATTTTCTTGAAATGTATATCATCAAGAACTGCATAAGCTATGTTTTGACATGAATCCCCTATTCTTTCAATATTATGAATCACGTCTGTGTAAATAACCGTAAACTGAGGAGAACATATACCGTCGTTGATTCTCTTCATGTGGCCTCGTCTTAGTCTTTCTTCAGTCTTATTCATTTCAGTTTCCTGCTGCAGGATATCCTTTGCAAGATTTATGTCTCCGTCCTCCATGGCTTTTATGGAATCCCTTACCATTCTTGATGCCTGGTCAAAGCATTCATAAATCTCAGCACATGCAATATCTGAGAACTCATATTTCTGCCTTATCTTTTCTCTTGCGAAATCAACTATATTTTCACAATTGTCCCCTATATGTTCAATATCCGATGCCATATGGATAAGTCCCGACACTATATGTCCCTGATGCTCTGTAAGTGCATCTGTTGCAAACACAGAAGCAAGATACTGGACAGTTTCGTCTGTAAGCTTGTTTACAATTTTTTCTGTTTCATATACCTTGTTTACAGAATCCATATCATCGGCAAGGAAGGATTTCTTCGCATCTGTAAGCATCTGAAGCGTAAAGCTTGCTATTCTCGAAAGCTCTTTTGTGGCCATGTGTATTGCAAAAACAGGCTGCTCTATAATCTTGTAATCAAGATAAATAGGCTCTGAAGGAAGCTTGTCCATGTCATTGCCGGGAATCATTTTCATAACAATTTTGACAAGCAGTCCTATAAACGGAAGAAATATAATCGTATTTATAATGTTAAAGAACATATGCCCATTGGCAATCTGTCTTGAAACAACCTCAAACTCAATGCCTGTAGGTGAAATCATTTCAATAAATCTTGCGTATACAGGTATAAAGAACATGAATATAACAGTACCTGTCACATTGAAAATCGTATGTGCCGCAGCAGTTCTCTTTGCATTTACGGAAGAGCCTATTGCTGCAAGGATGGCAGTAATGGTAGTTCCTATGTTGGTACC
>JBJETA010000070.1:0-14971 GCA_051883075.1 Anaerovoracaceae bacterium | reverse complement strand
AATATTGCCGGTAGAGGTCAATATGCTTGACTCTACGTAGCCCTGTATATCAATATCTCCGTTAGCAAAAATAGAATAGTCTGAAAGGACATTGCCCTTAACCACTACAGCCCCGTTAAATCTGATATTTCCTGTTGTCGGTCCTACATCACCGTTTACAACATATACCTCTTTTACTTCCACATTGCCGTTGTTTATCTGAACCATTCCGCCTACCGAAGCAAGTATCTGCGTTCCGTCCTCCGAAAGCTCTGTTCCCGTGCCGCAACCTATGGCAGCAGCTTTACCTGCCTTTGCTTTGACAGGTTCGCCAAGCACATTGGTTCCGTCAATTCCCTCCTGCGGCGGCATGATACGGCACAAAAGCTGTCCCGGTGTAACATTTTCCATAAGGTTAAGTTCCTTATAGTTTACCGATCCGTCTTCATTGACCTTAGGTCCGCCATTGTGCTCAAGGTCAAAATAGTAATCCACGAACCCATCTTCACCGGGTTTCGGGCGCACTCCTTTTGCAACTTCAAAATCCTTATATAAAGATTTACCTCTGCAGTATTCCTGGATTCCTATTTCGTCAATTCCGAAAGTAACCGCATTTTCTTTAAGGAGATTATATATTACATCAGGATTTACTCTGTTGTCCTCGTCACGTCCCTTTTTATAATCCTGTGCTCTTATGTAGGCTGTCATTTTATCTGCCGAAAAGAACAATGTAAAGGTGACATGATTTGTTTCCGGAGCATCACTTCCTGATGAATTACCCTCTCCGTCGTTGTAAAAATCATCATCATCAAATCCGTCAAGCTTAAGCTTTACCGAAAATTCCTTTTTTTCCTTATCGGCAGTATTAGCATTTCCGTCCATATTAACAACTCCCAGCTATTATAAAACAAGATTTCAAAAATCTCTCAAAAAAATTCCGAATTATCCTCTCAATCCCTCTATAGTCTGCTCTATTTCATTTGAAGTCTGAACCATCTTAAGTGTCATTGAATATGCTCTCTGTGCCTCTATCAGTCTTGTCATTTCCTTTGAAGTATCTGCATTTGACATCTCAAGGTATCCCTGTTGCACTGCATCATCTTCTTCTACAAGAAACGGCTGACCGTTCTTCGCCACAGGTGAAAACAGGTTATCACCTGCCAGCAACATTCCGTCTTTTACATTAAAATCAAAGACTCCCAGTCTTTCAGGTGCTGCTGCCTCTTCCCCGCCTTCCAGATCAACCTGTATTCTCTGGAAGTTCCTGTCCAGCACCAGATCACCTTTTCCTGTCACCAGATAAAAGTTTCCATCCTGTCTCAGGGAATGTCTGAAGCTTCCGTCCCTCGTATAGTATATTTCATTTGTTGCAGGATTCTGCACCGCAAAGAAACCTGAACCCACGATGGCATAATCTGTCAGGCTGTCCGTGGACTGCAGTCCGCTTGGATTAAAGTCAATGTCCGTCTTTTCTATTCTTGCACCGCTTCCTACCTGAAGCTGTGTGTCCACATCCTCAGGCTCCCTGACATTGCTGTAAAGAAGATCCACAAAGCCTGCCCTCTGTGCCTTATAACCTGCAGTGTTTACATTTGCAACATTATTGCTGATTACATCTAAGCTTGTCTGCTGAGCTTTAGCTCCTGTCTTGGCAGTATAAAAAGATATATCCATATTTTCTCCTTCCCTTTGCTTATGCCAGTGCCGCAAGGTCAGCAGCCTTATTCATCAGCTGGTCATATGCCTTCGCAATCTGGCTTGCACTCTGAAAAGCTCTCTGGCTTGCAATCATATCCACCATTTCATTCATAGCCTGAACATTTGAACGTTCTATTGCCTTATGCTTTACAGTCCCGTTTATCTGCACCGCATTTGCCGGATTTGTGTTTTCAAACATTCCCTCATCGGTCTTCTGCAGCTGTGCATAGTCATTGAAATCCACAATTCTGAGCTGTGCCAGCACCTCACCGCTGTCTGCATCAGAAATAACTCCGTCATCTGTTATATTTATATTGTCTGTTCCCAGATAAATTTCTCCTGTTCTTCCTACAACCCTTCCGATATGCTGCAGGCAGAGATATCCTTCTTCATCTATATTGAAGGAACCGTTTCTTGTGTATCTTGCCTGTCCGTCAGGGGTCCTTATTTCAAAGAAACCGTTTCCCGTAACCGCTACATCAAGATTTCTTTCCGTAAACTCAAGAACACCTTCTTCATAATTCGTTACAAGTTCATCTACAGTACGTATTGATGAAGTTTCATTGAGTGGGGTATATATGCTTTTATCCTTATTGCCTGTTCTATGTATAAGCACATCCTCAAAAGTTGTTGTAGCCATTATGTCTGATTTATAGCCCGGAGTTGATACATTTGACATATTGTTGCTGATTGTATTCAATATTCTGGACTGGGTCAGCATGCCCGATGTTGCCATATAAAATCCTTTAAACATATTTTCTCCTCCTCCGAGATATAAAACTAAACTGTATAATAATTGCCCAGGCTGATACGAAGCTTTTTAATCGCCGCCGAATGAAGCTGTGAAACCCTTGGCTCGCTTATGCCCATGACTTTTGCGATTTCCTTCATATTCAGCTCTTTCTGATAATACAATGAAACCACTGTCTTTTCATTGTCTCTCAGACCTTCTATGGCACTCTGCAGCATCTCCTGCAGTTCCTTTTTTTCCAGTCTGTGCGCCGGCAGAGTATCAGTGCTGTTGTCCTTTAAGAACTTTTCGTTTTGTCCTTCCTCCTGCATCCCATCAACAAGTGCATCCAACGACAGCACATTGAACAGATTTGTCTCCCTGAGTGCCTTGTGGTACTTTTCCACGGTAATGCCCAGCTTTTCAGAGATTTCCTCATCAGTGGGATATCTTCCCAGCTCGTAATACATCTCCGAATACGCTTTGTCAATAGCCTTTCCCAGCTTACGGACATTACGGGGAACCCAGTCCTGCTTTCTTGCAAGGTCCACTATAGCGCCTCTTATGCGCAGGGAAGCATAGCTTTCAAATTTGACATTTTTTGAAACATCAAACCTGTCTACAGCCTGCATGAGAGTTATAATGCCCTCGTTGATGATGTCATCCATCTCAGCAAAGCTTATATATACGCCTCTCAGCTGTATGGCTATGGTTTTGACAATAGGACTGTATCGCAATACTATTTCCTGCTTGACTTTTATATCCTTGGTTTCCCTGTAAATTTCAAACAGTTCATCCGCAGATTTAGATTTTAACAAATTTTCTTCCATTGTCTACCAAACCCTTTTGTCCTGTCTCCTACATGCTTATATTTCCCAATGCCTGTATCTGTATGTTGTTTGCCACCTCATTAAATGCCAGTACATACACATTTGGATAAAACTGCTCAATCAGTCTGTAGAAATAAACTCTTATGACATTGCTTGTCAGTATAACAGGCACGGTATTGAGTTCTTTGAATTTGCCTATGTTTTCTCCCAACTGGGTAATAATCTTCTGAATCAGGTCCGGACTAAGTGCCAGGTAAATGCCCTGTTCACTTCTCGTCAGACTTGACAGCACAGCCTTTTCAACTTCGCTGTCCAGAGTAACCACCTTAAGCTGTCCGTTTTCGCAGAATCTTCTCGTTATGGTACGTTTCAGTGCGGTTCGGACATTCTCAGTCATGACATCCACATCACTTGTGGACTGTGCCGAATCAATAAGGCTTTCCAATATGGTTACCATATCCTTAATCGGAACTCCTTCTTTCAGCAGATTGTAAAGGACCTTCTGCAGTGTGCCGTAGCTTATAACATTTGGAAATGCCTCTTCAACAAGCTCCGGCGAAGTCTTTTTTGTGTTTTCAAGAATCTGCATAACCTCAGCCCTGGTAAGCAGTTCATGAACATGCCTTCGTACGGTTTCCGACAGATGTGTAAGCATTACGGAAAGAGGATCGATAACCGTGTATCCGTAAACTTCAGCAACATCTCTTTTTTCCGGAGTAATCCACTTGCTTGGTATACCGTATGCAGGCTCAATAGTTTCGATTCCCTCCAGATTTCCCGTAGGATTAGGCGGTTCCAGTGCCAGATAATAATCCACCAGAAGCTCTCCTCTGGCTATTTCTTCACCCTTCATCTTTATGACATACTGGTTTGCGTTTAATGCCGCACTGTCCCTGAGTCTGATGGACGGAACCACAAAACCCATTTCCTGGGCAAACTGTCTTCTGAATATAACTATTCGGTTTATAAGGTTTCCTCCGCTGCTTTCATCTACAAGCGGAATCAGGCTGTAACCGAATTCCATTTCTATAGGCTCAACATTTATAAGGGAATAAATGTTGTTAATGTCTTTAAAGTAAGCGTTCTCGTCAAATTCCTCTTCAGCATATACATCCTGCTCCGCAGCCTGCATCTCCAACTGAATCTGCTGTTTCTGATTTGATTTTGTCAGCCTGTATCCAAGAAGTATAAGGACAATTCCCATACCTGTAGGCTGTACATGAGGCGCACCCGGTACAAAGTTCAAAAGAAGCATGATTCCTCCCGAAATCATAAGTACCTTAGGCTGTGCCGTAAATTGTCCGAGTACATCTTCATTTAATGTACCCTCTGCTACCGAACGTGTTACTATCATGCCTGTAGCAGTTGAAATAAACAATGCAGGTATCTGTGATACCAATCCATCACCGATAGTTGCGATGGAATATATATTTAATACTTCTCCAAAAGGAAGTCCGCTCTGGACAACCCCGATAATAGTCCCTGCGATAAAGTTGATTAAGGTAATGATGATTGACATAATCGCATCACCTTTTACAATCTTTGTGGCACCATCCATAGCTCCGTAAAAATCGGATTCTCTCTGTATCTTTTCTCTTCTTCTCTTTGCTTCCTGCTCGTCAATAAGTCCCGAGCTCAGGTCAGCATCAATGGCCATCTGCTTACCGGGCATAGCATCCAGTGTAAATCTTGCAGCAACTTCAGCAACACGCTCTGCACCCTTTGTGATAACTATAAACTGAACCAGAACTATGATTAAGAATATGATAACACCGACTACAATATTTCCCTGGAGCACAAAACTGCCAAAGGTCGCAATAACCTGCCCCGCAGCCCCCTGTTCCGTCAGAATCAGTCGTGTCGATGAAATGTTCAGTGACAGTCTGAACAAGGTTGTTATCAGAAGAAGCGAAGGAAATATCGAGAACTCCAGAGCCTCTTTGATATACATGGTGGTAAGAAGGATGATAAGAGATACTGTTATGTTGATTATGAACATCATATCCAGAAGGAACGGATTCAAAGGCACAATCAACAGGATGACTACCATAAGAACGAATAACGCAACGACGTGATTCAACAGTCTCTTCATGTATAATCCTCTTTACTTATTTTTTTCCTATGGCGGATCTCAGCCGGTTAAACTGGTCGTTTATCTGATATACCTGATATTGGTACTGAAGCTGTGCCCTGGCAAGTTCCACCTCTTCAACATCAAGGTTTACATTGTTGCCATCAAGCCTGTTGCTTTCTTCATCGCTTGTATCAACCGTAATCTTTGTGTCCATAATGGCTTCCCTGATTTCTGCCTTTTTAGGTCTTTCCTGGTTTCTGAACTTATCCAGATTCCTGCTCAGCTGATCTTCAAAAGTAATTTCTTTTGCTTTGTAGCCCGGTGTATCGTTATTTGCGATGTTTTCAGAAATAATACGCTGCTTTTCCCACAGATAATCTAAGCTTTTCTGCGACAAAAGAATATTGTTATTATTGTCAATCCAGCTCATAGACTTTTCCTTTCCATATTTTTATATATTTTAACTTTAATGTAATTTTTTTACATCTTCTTCTTACTATCTTACAAATATCTATTCTCTTTGATTATACTCTTTTCTGACCTTCGGCACAACGAATTTTAGCAAAAAATAAAAAAATACGACACAGAAAACCATTATTTTCCGTGTCGTATATCACTTTTGCTATTTAAAGTCTACAGTAAACTTTGAGTCCATAGGTGAAGTCTTGTTTTCTTCAAACTTCAATACCAGTTTACCTGCAACCTGATTTCCGTTCTGGTCATACAGGTCTGCAATCATGTCTATGCTGTTTCCGTTTACCAATTTTTCAAAGTAGAAAACAAAACCTCTTACAGCATTTCCGTCGCTGGTTGTTGTCAATGTTGCCTGAAGGTCTACTTCTGCATCATACTGGAACAAAGCTCCGTTCTTAACAGTACTCTTAGTTTTTCCGTCACCGGTAACAACGTCCGAAGCAGTCAGCGGCTTAAATCCGCTTCCGCCGCCTGTGTTCTTGAAATACAGACCTTCATCAAACAGTACGCTGACAGTTCCGGTGAAGTTGTTTATCATCACAGGGTTTCCATCCGAACCTGTAATACCTGAAGGCGTAGGAGTTACCTGTCTTACACTTGTAGAGAACGATACAATCTCAGGCGGATTGATATCCTTGGATCTTATACCTCTGTAAACATATACATGATCCGAAACCACATCACTATAATCGCTTACCAGTGTTCCGAATACATCGTAAGCTGTTGTGCTGTCCATACCTTCACACATGAACGTAAACGGTTCATCTCTGTCAACATCAAATACGCCTCGTGCAACAAGAGTGCTGTCAGTATCCGCAAGAGTTATAAGTTCTTTAGGAGTATAAGGAACCGCCGCATTTTTTCCGTCCTGATCCAGACCGCAGCCCTTATCAGAGCCTTCCGCAACTCCGGAAACCTTCATAATCCAGTAGAATTTTGCATCGGTATTTGCCTTAGCCTGCATTTCAACAGTCGTATCTGTAGAAATACCCGTAGGTCTCAGCAGACCTCCCGAATATTCAACAAGTTCAGGAGTTGTAGGCTTTAACGTTTTAAACGCTGCCGTAGTAGCCACTGCACCGTCCAGGTCCTTACCTAAAAGAACATAGTTGAAAACATATTTTGTATCAGGAGTCAGTCCCTCAATAAGCTCTTCATATTCTTTCAGTCCCTTAGCGATATCAATAACGCCCTGTTTGCAGTCATTGTACTGAGGCAGTCCTTCCAGAATCTGGTCTCGATCAGGAAGAGCGTGTGCTCCCTCAGGGAATGTTACATAGTAAAGCTTTGCCGTTTTGTCAGTCATGGCATGTACATTTACCGCAGTATCAAATGTTTCAAACTCCAGTTCCTGTACAAGCTCAGGCTGAGCCGTATCGGTATAGGTTCTTTTTATTTTGAAAACATCAGGATTTGTAACAACTACAGTTTCCGAATAGTTTTTGATATAATCCAACGGATTTGAACGTGATTCAATATCGCGTCCCAGATTTCTCAAATCCTGTTTGATACCGATAACACCTATCGTCTGTATTTCCAATGAACCGTCCCATGAGTTTTTCTGGGAAGAAGGAACAGATTCAAGGCTTGTAACAGTCAGTACAAAATGGAGCGGCTGGTTTATGTTGGCGAATTTTTCATAATATTCACCTGACAGCAGTCCCACACTTCTTGCCTGTCCGGCCGCAATAGACTTACCCGTGAAACCATACTGTGTCAGCTTCTGCTCAGTGTCAGTAATGCCGTCACCATTTGTATCCACATCCTGGTAAACAGCAAGGTCCGCCTTGATGTTTCTGCTGGACTGGAACATAACATCAAGCAGCTTATCGCTGTTTACATCTCCGGTAGGCGTATATGTAAATGCAATCTGGTTATCTTCAAAAACCTGATTTCCGTTATATGTACTTACATAAATCTGCGGCGCAACAATTTTAAATTTCGTCAGCAGTGTTGCCTGGCTTATGGCATTTCCGTCGGAGTCCGTTACATTGTTAAGTTCGAACTGATACTGACCTCCGCTGTCAAGGCCTACGCCATTTACACCAAAAGCAGCCTGTGGGAAGGTCACAAGAGTTTTTCCCGCTTCTTCACCGATTATAACTTTATCAAAGTTTATATTCTTGTAATAATCCGGCTTAACCTGTGACAGCAAATCATGCAGGCTGAACATCTCTGCCAGAATCTTGGTTTTCTGACTCTTATACGCATCAGTTTCAAGCAATGAAAGTCTTATATCTTTATCATCGCCTGTGCCGTCATAGTAAACAATTTCATCAAACTGAACAGTGATATTTGCGTTTACCATAGGATTTCCATCCATTACCTTGTCAAATACCATCGTAGCCTTAGGAGCTTCCTTGTCAGTAGTTTTCACTCCCTTTAAGCTTGTCCAGTCCGAATAGTTTCCGGATTTATCCATAATTACAAAATAAACATCATAAGGCGTTGCCTTTGCAAGTCCCGATATGGTCAGCAGAGCATCTGTTTTTTCTTTTACGGTTGTCTTTCCGCTTTTAACCGCCTTCTGACCTGTTGTTATCGCTCTTATGGCAAGTTCATTTCTCTTTTCTACATCTGTGATTGTATCATAGTCATCTACAGGCGGGAACGCAGCATCAAAATCGTAAACCGCCCAGTACAAAGTGCCTGCTTCTGTTTCCATGTGTCTTATCTTAAGTGCAGTCGCCTGGCTCGGTTCTGCCCAAGGATATCCATCCATAAATTCAGGCTTTGTCTGGTCACCTGTAGTACCCATTACTTTATACAGCTTTGAAAGATTGTCATTTTCATCTCTCAACACTATATAGATGTCGTATTTTGTAAGTTCTGCAAGCTCACTTACACCTTCAACACCCTTCATGACTATGTCTCTCTGTATGTTCTTTTCACATCCCGAGATTTCGCCCTTGCCTAAAGCTCCCGAAACCTTAAGTTCCGACAGGGTTTCAGCCGTAGGCGGAACTGCTTTGTTAGGCAAAACAGCCCAGAAAAGGCTTACATCCTTTGAAGGCATGGCAGTCACTGTAAATGAATCCTTTGAAACACTTGAAATCTTAGGAGTTCCGTTTAAAAGCTTAGGTGCGACCACATCGACAGTTGTGAACGCTTCACCTTCAACTTTTGTACATTCTTCTTTTAAATCCTCAAACACCATGTAATACTCGTAGTTTACACCGCTCTGGAGGCCTGTGACATTGATGGTCACTTCCTTTTCCCCTACAACAGTCAGACTTCCCGATTTTACAACATAACGCTTGTCCGGACTTTTAACATCATCCACGGACATTCCCGCATTTACCAAATCAACATTTTTAACTGCCCAGTAAAGCTTGCCCGGCTTATTTACTTTTGCCAGAAGCTTAACACTTGTTGACTGCAAATCCATATATCTTGGATATCCATCCATAAACTCAGGATCTGCATTGTTTGCTTCACCGTCAAGATGTGTCATCTTCTTTCCTGCAATTGTTGCAGTCACACCCGGTCTTATATATATGTGCTCAGGCAGCATTGAAATGTTGCAGCCGTCTGCATTTATAACTATCTCTTCAATTTCGCCGGTGCCCGTTACGGTTGTTGCCGTATCACAGTATAATGCATATACAAGGGCATCCTTTTCAATAAATACCGAACCCTTTACGGCATCTTCATCCACCGTCAGGCTTTCGATAGTACCTTTGTCCAGACTGAACTTGTTGTCCTCGCCTTTAATAACAACATTTTCAAAAGATCCGGCCATACTCAGTGTAGTCTTGGCAGGTCCGTCAAGAACAACATCTTTAAAAGCAATTCCTTTTGAATTTGCTTCCTCAAGGTATGCATTGCTTCTTATCGTTGTGTTTTCAATAACGCTTCCGCCCTCTGCACGTACACTCATAATGTCCGAGCTCTGGGAGTTTATAATAAGGTGATTTATATCACAATCTTCCAATATAACACTTATTTCACCGCTTTCAGCGTTTCCCGTACCGCTTATAATCAAATCTCCGTTTACAACAACGTTGTCCAGATGGGTATATCCCGTACCCATACCTGCGGTAATGTACAAATCTCCCGGAATTATCGTATCCTTAAGGTTGGAACCTGTCTTAACTATGGAGACATTTCCGTTGGCGTATCCTATATAATTTGAGCCTTCATCTTTTACAATTTCACCTGCTACTTCTGACAGAACTTTTGCCATCTCGCCTCTTGTCATATAATTTGACGGTCTGAAAGTTTCATCAGGGTAGCCTGTCATGAACTCTTTTTCCACAACAGCATTTATGTACTCTTTGCTGTATGCACTGAAGCTTCTGCTGTCGGAGAACTGCAGATTGTCTTCCGAAACTCCTTCAATCTTCAAGGCACGGCAAAGAAGAGTTACCGCTTCTTCACGCCTCAGCGGCACCTCCGGACCGGCTTCATTTTTTTCAAGCCCCGTAAAGTACCCCTGTGTCTTGGCTATACTTATATCATCGTAGTACCAGTCTGTTTCGGAAACATCCTTAAAACTGATTTTCCCCTTGTTGCTGTACTTAAATGCACGGTTCATCATAGTGACAAATTCGGCTCTTGTTATATAATCATCAGGATTCAGTTCGCCGTTTTCATCTCCGCGCATTATTTCCTGCTCTACAAGGTTGTACAGATATGATTGTGCCCAATGCCCTTCATTCGCCGCATATACATCTGCGGTTTCTATGAAGACTCCGGCGCATACGAACAGCCCGCACAGCAGTAAAGTATAAATTCTTTTCATATTCGCCTCCCCTTTCTACTATAGTAATATCGCCATTTTTTATTTCGGCAAAAAATATAAATTCTTAATATTTTCCGCTCACAAAACATGCCATCATCTATTATTTATTGATTATATAATAAGTCGGAATTTTCTTCAAGATTCTTGTTTTTCCCCCGAATTTCGCCGTTATACAAATTTACTTAATTTTCTTGCATTTTTTACAAATTTCTATTTATAATTTAAAATTCTTATGATATTATATATGATATATAAGTTTATGCAGATTTGGCATCAAATGTAAGGTGGTGTTTGTGTTATGGATAACGGTTTAGACAATATGTTAGATATGTATTTGTTCGAAACAAATACTCTTTTGGAACAGTTGGAAGAACTGCTTCTTGAAGCAGAGCAGCAGGACTATTTTTCAACAGACCAGATTAATGAAATTTTTAGAATCATGCACACTATAAAAGGCTCATCAGCTATGATGCAGTTCAATGGTGTTATGACTGTAGCCCACAGAATAGAAGACATGTTCTTTGTTATAAGAGAAAACGGGGAAGTTGAAGAGCAGTACAGCCAGAGGCTGTTCAATCTCATGTTCAAGTCAAACGACTTCCTGAAGACTCAGATTGCAAGCATTGAAAGCACAGGTTCGGAAGAAGAAGGTTCTGAAGAAATCGTTTCGGAAATCGAACATCTGCTTGGTGTTATGAAGGGTGAAGTTGCCGATGACCAGAGCGGCGATGCACCTGCCGCATCCGCTCCCGCTGAGAGTGCTCCCGCACCTGCACAAAGTGTCAGCAACGGCGTCAAGATTTTCTTCGACCAGGGCGGCGGCATGGAAAGCCTGAGAGCTATCATGCTTTTGAAAAATATTAATGAAGTATGCTCTACTGATGTAAAGACAATTCCTGAAGCACTCGAAGCTACTACGGAAATAACTCAGTACATAATAGAAAACGGACTGATTGTAAGCTTTGCCTCAGAAGAAGATCTTACAAACGGTTTAGAAGTTATAAAACAGGATATATATGTAGACAACTATGGAGTTCTGACAGAAGACGCTTCTGCCCAGCCTGAAGCTGAAGCCCCTGCTCCCGAGGTTAAAAAGGAAGAGGCTAAAACTCCCGCAAAGGAAGAAGCAAAGCCTGCCAAGGAGGCTGCTAAAAAGCCTGCTAAGGAAGCTGCTAAAAAAGAAGAAAAAACAGACAATGCTAAACACAGCAAAACAAATCTGATAAATGTAAATCTTTCCAAACTGGATTTACTTATGGCTTTGATGGGAGAGCTGGTTATTACCCAGTCAATGGTTACTTCCTCTCCTGATCTTAACGGTTTAAAGCTTGATAACTTCACAAAGTCCGCAAGACAGCTGAAAAAGCTTACAAGTGAACTTCAGGACATCGTTATGTCAGTCCGAATGGTTCCTGTTGCCGGCGTTTTCCAGAAGATGAGCAGAATCGTACGTGATATGAGCCAGAGTCTCGGAAAAGATGCACAGCTTGTTACTATCGGCAATGATACTGAAATAGACAAGACTATTGTTGACAGCATTCAGGACCCTATCATGCACATAGTAAGAAACTCCATGGACCACGGTATTGAAACAAATGTTGAAGACCGTCTTGCTCTGGGAAAGCCTGCAAAGGCTACTGTTACTTTGAAAGCCGAACACACAGGCAGTGAAGTTGTTATAACTATTTCCGATGACGGTCGCGGCATGGATCCTGATAAGCTTCTTGCTTCCGCAAAGGAAAAAGGCATACTTACAAAGCCTGAAAATGAATATACTAAAGACGAAATCCTGCAGCTTACTCTGCTGCCCGGCTTCTCAACTAAGAGTGAGGTTACGGAATATTCCGGCAGAGGCGTAGGTATGGACGTTGTTAAAAAGAATATTGAAAAGGTCGGAGGAACAGTATATATTTCCTCAGAAATAGGAAAAGGAACAGTTACTACATTTAAGATTCCTCTTACACTTGCAATCATAGACGGTATGGAATGCAGAATCGGAGATTACCAGTTTACTATTCCTATCGCAAATATCCGTCAGTCCCTAAAGCTGACAAACGACGATATCGTTTTAGATGCAGCACGCGGTGAAATGATTCAGCGTGACGAAGAGTTTATCACTCTCGTAAGATTGAACAAGCTTTACAATCTTGACTGCGGCTATGAAGATCTTGCTGACGGTATAGTTATGTGGGTTGAGTTTGCCGGAGTTTCATATGGCCTGCTTGTTGACGAGCTTATCGGACAGCATCAGGTTGTTGTCAAACCGCTTCCACTGTATTTCAGCCCTTACAGCTTAAGAGATCACGGTATTTCAGGCTGTACTATCCTCGGCGACGGCAATATCAGTATCATTCTCGATGTAATGAACATATACAAGTTCGCAACAGGCAAAGTGGAAACTAAGCTCAACAGAGCCGGCAACACTTCCGATTTTGAAGATGACGAAAATGCAACTTATGTTACAGAAGATAAACTCGACGCAGAAACAATCAAGCTTCTTACTTACTCTGTAGGCGGCAAACCGTTTGCAATGAACGCAGATCATGTTGTTGAAATACTGAATGTATTTTCAATTACACACTTCCCTCTTCTGCCTGATTTCGTAAAGGGCGTAATCAATGTAAGAGGTGAAATCATTTCAGTTCTGGATCTTCGTCTGAAGCTTGGAAATGAAGAAGCTGTCGATGTTACAAATATGAAATCATGCATTATCATACTTGAAATAAATTCAACAAGACTCGGAATCCTTGTAGACGAAGTATTTCTTGTTACAGATGTGGATAAGGAAGCTATTGCACCGCCTCCTTCAAACAACAAGCATGATTTAATCACAGGTATCGTTGAAGTAGAAAATAAAGTTCACTTAATCTTCGACTTATCCTCTTTGGTAAAGGTTTCTTAACAATAAGTGCTTTTATTTCTTTCATAAATAAAGGAGAAATCTATGTTAAATATTTCAGAAAAAGATTTTGTTAAACTTACAGATTTTATTATTAACAACTACGGTATCAATCTCAAAGCAAAAAAGACCTTGATTGAAGGCAGATTGTCCAACTATCTTACTGCCGAAGGTTATACATCTTTTGAGCAGTATGTGGATCATATCCTTACGGTTCAGAATCCTAACGATATAGAAATCATGCTGAACAAGCTTACCACAAATCATACGTTCTTTATGCGTGAAGAGAGTCATTTCAACTTTTTCAGAGATACGATTCTCCCTTATGTAGAAAGCACCAACAAGAATAACAGTATAAGTATCTGGAGTGCGGGCTGTTCCTCAGGCGAAGAGCCCTACACTCTTTCCATAGTCATGATGGAATATTTTAAATCAAAGCCCGGCAGATGGGACACACGTCTTCTTGCTACGGACATTTCCCAGAACGCTCTTGGAAAAGCAACAAAAGGCTTTTATACCGATGAATCCCTGAAGGCTCTTCCGGATGCATGGAAACGTTCATATTTCACAAAGAAAGATGACGGATACCAGGTCATTCCTGAGTTAAGAAAAAATGTTATCTTCAGGACATTTAATCTTATGGATCCGATCAAATTTAAGAGCAAGTTTGATGTCATATTCTGCAGAAATGTTATGATTTATTTTGATAAGCCTACAAAAACTGCTTTAATACAGCGTTTTTACAATGCTTTAAATCCTGGTGGTTACTTGTTAATAGGTCATTCTGAAACTATTGACCGAGAAGAATCCGACTTCCAGTATATAATGCCTGCAACATATAGAAAACCACTTTAGGAGGTGATTAAATGGCTATACCTGGCAAGAAGATCCGAGTATTGGTAACTGATGACTCAGCCGTTTACAGAACAATGATTAGCTCTAATCTTGGGAAAAAAGAAGGTATAGAAGTTGTCGGTACAGCCAGCGATGCATATGATGCACAGCAGAAAATTGAAAAATTAAAACCCGATGTACTCAGTCTTGACGTTGAAATGCCAAAGATGAACGGAATCGAGTTTACAAAAAAGCTTATGACGACTTCAGCACTTCCAATCATTCTTGTGAGTGCTGCAAATATAAATGTATTTGATGCTTTAAACGCGGGTGCCGTTGATTTCGTAAGAAAACCTGACGGAAGCCGTGTGGTTACACCTGAAGCTTTTATTGACGAGCTTGCAGCAAAGATCAGAATAGCTTCTGTGGCAAAAGTAGCAAAACATACACCATTGTGTCCGGCAGCTACTGCAGCGGCTGCTGTGCGTCCAACTTCTACAGCAGCAGAGCCTGCTGCCAAACCGGCTGCAGCATCAAGACCTTCACTTTCAATAGGAGATTTGGCAGCCCCAAAATCCTGTTCTGACAAGGTCTGTGAATCTACACTTATTGCCTTAGGCGCATCAACAGGAGGAACAGAATCAACATTGGAAGTTTTGCAGCGTCTGCCTGCGAAAATCCCTCCGATTCTGATTGTACAGCACATGCC
>JBJETA010000069.1:0-15077 GCA_051883075.1 Anaerovoracaceae bacterium | reverse complement strand
AGCGTGAGGTAATACAGATAGTCACGCCGGGAACCATTGTCAGTCAGACGATGTTAAATGAAAAGGAAAATAACTACTTGGCTTCTGTTTATTATAACGAACAGGGGGCAGGTATTTCATACTGCGATATTTCAACAGGTGAGCTTTACGCTACAACCATAAACGGTGGAGCTGTTGAAGACTTGCTTTTAAACGAACTTGTAAAGATTAACGCAAAAGAGATTATTGTAAACAATACTGCTGAGCAGTTTATTTCTATAGATTCTGTACGAAAAATTACAAATGCGTATATAACAGAGCAGGATGAACTGATTTATAACAATGAGACCATAAATGACATCATACTGAAGCAGTTCAATACACGCTCTTTAGTAGGATTGGGACTTTCTGATTCAGCGCTGGCTTGCTTTGCGCTCGGGGCATTACTGAGTTATCTTTTTGAAACAAGAAAACACAGCCTTGGACATATAACCAATGTCAATATCTACGATATCGGTTCGCATATGGCTCTGGACAAAGCTACAATCAGAAATCTTGAAATCACTGAAACCCTGTATGAAAAAAATGTCCAGGGTTCACTTCTTGGTGTTCTCGATAAGACTCATACAGCCATGGGCTCAAGAAAAATGAAGCAGTGGCTCAGAGAGCCTTTAAACAACAGTGAGCAGATAAATGAAAGGCTTGATGCTGTTGAAACACTCTGCGATGATATTATCATCCGAAACAATGTTAAAGAAGCTTTGAAGAGAGTCTATGACCTTGAAAGACTTGCCGGCAGAATAGCCTGCGGCAATGCCAACGGAAAGGACATGATAGCCCTCAGAAATTCTTTATTTGTTCTTCCTGAACTGAAAAACGAGCTGTATTCTCTTGATGACAGCCTTCTAAACAGGCTGAACAGCCAAATTGATGACAGTCTGGCTGAGGTACACAATCTTATAGACGCTTCCATAGTGGAAGAACCTCCTTTTACTATAAAAGAGGGAGGACTTATAAAGGAAGGATATTCTGAAGAGCTGGACAATCTTAGATTATCTATAAAAGACGGACAGACATGGATTGCAGAGCTTGAAGGAAAGGAAAGGGAACGTACCGGTATAAAGAATCTTAAGGTCCGTTTCAACAAGGTTTTTGGATATTACATTGAAATAACAAAGGCAAATCTTGATATGGCACCGGAAGACTATATCAGGAAACAAACTCTGGTAAATGCAGAGCGTTTCATCACTCCTGAGCTGAAGGAGATGGAAAGCCTTGTTCTGAATGCCGAAGCAAAGATAAACCAGATGGAATACGAGATTTTTACAGAAGTAAGAAACAGGATAAGCGGATATATTGAGCTTATTCAGAAAGCTTCGTCCGCCATTTCTTCCATAGATGTTCTCGTTTCCTTTGCCCACGTATCATCAAGTCTTGGCTATGTAAAGCCTGATGTCAACGATGGCTGCGTACTTTCTGTAGTGAAGGGAAGACATCCTGTCATCGAACAGATGATTAAAGACGGTATCTTTGTATCAAATGATGTTTATGTAAACGACGGCGATTCAAGCATGCTGCTTATAACAGGTCCGAACATGGCAGGTAAATCAACTTACATGCGCCAGACCGCTTTGATAGTTTTAATGGCCCAAGCAGGCTGTTTTGTGCCTTGTGAGCAGGCTTCAATAGGAGTTGTAGACAGAATATATACGCGTATAGGGGCTTCTGACAATCTTTCACAAGGTCAGAGTACATTCTTCGTGGAAATGTCCGAACTTGCGTATATTTTAAATACCGCTACTGAAAGGAGCCTGATTATACTTGATGAAATCGGACGAGGTACAAGCACTTATGACGGCTTATCCATCGCATGGGCAGTAGTTGAATACCTCTGTAATGAACACAGGCACATACGTACGCTGTTTGCTACGCATTATCATGAGCTTACCGCACTGGAGGAAAGCATTCACGGAGTAAAAAATCTGAATGTTGATGTCGCTGAGGAAAACGGCAATATTGTTTTCCTGCATAAGATAGTTGAAGGCAGTGCAAGCAGAAGCTACGGCATACATGTTGCGAAAATTGCCGGCGTTCCGCATGTTGTTCTGGAGGCGGCCGAAAGTAAGCTTACGGCACTTGAAGCTGAAAAAGCAGGTGCAGATACGGTTCTTGCACTTGAAAGCCACAGTCCGTGTTCCGAGGCATCCGGCAATGCATCAGACACAGGTAAAGCTGAAGTTTCGGGCATTAACAGGAAAAATAAGAAAAATGACGATTCTCAGGGTGAACAGTTGTCACTGTTCAGCTTCGCTCCAAATCCGGTCATAGAAAGACTTAAGAGTCTTGATCTTATGAAGCTGGCACCGTGGGAAGCACTTAAAATATTGGAAGAGCTGCAGGAGGCGGCAAATGATTAAGGTACTCAGCAAAAACGTTGCAGATAAGATTGCTGCGGGCGAAGTAGTAGACAGGCCTCTTTCCATAGTGAAGGAGCTTGTTGAAAATGCTATAGATGCAGGAGCATCTAACATAACGGTTGAAATAAAAAACGGAGGCAAAACCTATATCAGGGTTACGGACAACGGCTGCGGAATAAACGAAAATGAAGTTGAAACAGCCTTTCTTCGTCATGCAACGAGTAAAATAACTACCGATGAGGATTTGAACAATATTCATACGCTCGGTTTCCGCGGTGAAGCTCTGGCAAGCATTTCTGCGGTTTCAAGGGTTGAACTGATTACAAAAACAGCAGATGCCAAGACCGGAACTTCTCTTAAAATATATGGTGGAGAGGTTTTTGAGAAAAAAGCAACAGGCTGCCCGGACGGTACTACAATCATAGTATCCGACCTGTTCTACAACACGCCCGCCAGACTTAAATTTATGAAAACAGATGCAACCGAAAGCACACTCATCATAGATTTCATATCAAAAATAGCTCTGGCATATGCCGACATCAGGATACGGCTTATAAACAACGGCACTATACTTTTTTCCACAAACGGAAAAGGGGACAGGTACAGCAGTATTGTAACAGTTTATAACAAAACCGTTGGTGACGGACTTATCCATATCTCAGCTTCAAATGATACTATGTCGCTTGAAGGATACATTTCACGTCCTGAATTTAACAAAACAAACAGGCGTCAGCAGATATTTTTTGTAAACGGAAGGGTTGTAACAAACAAGATTATGGATATAGCCGTTATGGAAGGCTACCGTGAAAGGCTGTTTGAAGGCAGATATCCCATCGCATATTTATTTTTCAGCATAAAACCTGAGCTTATAGATGTAAATATCCATCCGAATAAAAAAGAAGTAAGATTCCATCAGGATATGCCTGTTAAGGAATTTATTGCACAGACTATAAGAAACGGTCTTCTTTCGGAAGAATCCATACCTCATGTTGATGAAAAGACTGCTATGGCAAAGCAGCTAGAAAAAGGAAATACGAGCCGGAAAATAGAAGCTGTCCTGAAAGAAAACAAACAGACTATACAACAGGAACAGAAAACTCACGAACAAGTTGACATAAAAAATGTATTGTCAACATTAGCAGAGGAAAGAAATAATAAATCACATTCCGGAGCTGATATTTCAGGAAAAAACAGCGAAATGACATTGAAGGAAACTCCTGCCGTGGAATATATTTCAAAACCGGTTCCAAAATCAGCCAGTTCTGAAACAAAATTAGAAGTCAGAAGTGATGAATTCTATCACCACAAGCAAAATTCCAGCAGCCAGCCTCGTGTTGCAGCAGCACCGGTAGTACAGCCGCTTCCACAAACAGAAGCATCACCAAAGTCAAAAAATCCGGTTCCGACTGCCGAACAAAGAGATAATCTTTTTAGAAGAATAAAACTGACAGGTACAATTTTTAACACTTATATTACTGCCGTAGATGCTGACTGTTTCTATCTTATAGACCAGCATGCGGCACATGAACGTATTTTTTACGAAAAGCTTATGAAGCAGTATGAAAGTGAGGAAAAACTAAGCCAGACAATACTTACACCAATTATTGCCGATGTTCCTTATTCCATAAAATCCTCAGAGGACTCATGGGTGCACATCATCAGAAATATGGGCTTTGACATTGAACCTTTTGGTGCAAAATCGTACATTATCAAGGAAATACCTGCTTTTATGGAGCTTTCTGAGGCTCAGAATATGGTGAATTATTTCCTCGAAAATATAAATGAAAACATAGATATAAAAAACGAAGCAAGGATAAACAAGATAATTATGAAATCCTGCAAATCGGCAGTAAAAGCAAACGATGTGCTATCAATGGCAGAATGTCAGAGGCTTATAGAGGATCTTGCAGAGTGTGAAAATCCGTATTCCTGTCCGCACGGAAGACCTACATTTATAAAAATGACAAAATACGAAGTCGAAAAAATGTTCAAGAGAGTATAAACCCTTAGGAAATAAAAATATGAAAAGACAAATTGCAGTTATAGCGGGACCCACCGCAGTAGGAAAAACTAAATTTGCCATTGAGGCAGCCAAAGCTTTGAACGGAGAAGTTATATCCTCCGACTCAATGCAGCTTTATAAATATATGGACATCGGAAGTGCAAAGCCTACCGCAGAGGAGCTGTCACAGGTAAAGCATCACCTTGTAGATGAGATTGACCCAAGAGAAAAATTTTCCGTTGCGGCATATCAGAAGCTTGCAAAACAAGCCATTGAACAGGTCTTCGATGCAGGCAGGATGCCAATCGTGTCCGGCGGTACTGGACTTTATGTAAATTCCCTCATCTACGATATGGACTTTTCGGCGCCGCCCGCCGATAACGGCTACAGGCAGAGGCTTGAACAGCTTGCACAAGAGAAGGGAAACGAATATCTGTATAAAATGCTTGAAGAAAAAGATCCTGAAGCTGCCGGAAGGATACACTTTAACAATGTAAAAAAAGTAATAAGAGCTCTTGAGGTTGTTGAACAGTCCGGAAGCGGAATAAAAGCCTTTGAACAGTCGTTCGTAAAAACAAAAGATTATGACTATGTACTGATTGGTTTATGCCGTGACAGGGAAGAACTGTATGACAGGATAAACCTCAGAGTAGACATGCTTATGGATATGGGGCTCGTAGATGAAGTGAAAAAACTTATGGATATGGGGCTTACAGAAGAAAACATATCCATGAAGGGTATAGGATATAAGGAAATCATAGGCAGTCTGAATGGTGAATATGACATGGAGCATGCCGTATATCTTATAAAAAGAAATACAAGGCACTATGCAAAACGCCAGATGACCTGGTTCAGAAGATATGACGATATCAGATGGCTTAACATTTCAGACTATAAAAATGATGACGAGGCAATAAAGGAGATGCTTCAATGGCTGAGGGAAAGCAGATAAAAATTCAGAACAAACACGGCAAACCCGAAAATATCCTGAAAAAGGAGCAGGAGATTTTTGATAAATGCACAGAAATAGAGAAAGAGCTGCCTCCTTTTATGAACGGTTTTTTTGCTTATTTACGCGGAAGCGTTCTTCCCATGACCAGGCTCGCATATCTGCAGGATATAAAATTTTTCTGTGACTATCTTCTGGATTCCTGCATGTTCAGCGCAGAAAATGTCAGAAGCCTTACCGCCGAAAACTTTGAAACGCTCCGGGCAAGAGATATAAACATTTTTCTTGACTACGCAAGACGTTACCGGAAGGAAAGGGAGCACAGCATATACATTTATGAAAACGACAACCGCTCACTGGCAAGAAAAAAATCTTCTTTGTCAGTGCTGTTCAAATATCTTTTCAGGGATGAAATCCTTACAAAAAATATTACAGACGGGCTTGATCCCATCAGAGTACCAAAACCTTCAGAGCGCGAAATAAAGGCCCTGACAGATGAGGAAGTCATATCCATGCTCGATACTGTATCAAACGGCACGGGAATGACCGAAAAACAGCGTCAATACTGGAACAAGACAAAAAAAAGGGATAAAGCCATACTCATACTGTTTGTTACATACGGACTGCGTCTTTCCGAGCTTCAACAGCTTAATGTTGATTCTTTCAACTTTGAAAGAGGTGAATTTAAAATTTACCGTAAAAGAGGCAAAGAATCCATCATGCCAATAAATAACTCCTGCGAAATAGTTGTAAAAGAATATCTTGAGCAGGAACGTCCTGACAGCGACACTCTGGAGGAGGAACACAAAGACGCTCTTTTCCTTTCATTGCAGGGCAGGAGAATGACCGAACGGCAGATTCGCGAACTGGTGAAAAAATACACCTCCTTTGCATTGAAAACATCTCAAAAGGGAGGGTACAGTCCTCACAAGCTCAGGGCTACCGCAGCTACAAGTCTGATTGGCAGAGGCGAGGACATATATGATGTCCAGGTGCTTTTAGATCATGAAAATGTTACGACCACACAGTTATACGCTAAGCACAAGGAAAACATAAAACGTGATTTGGTAAACAATATGGAATGGGAGCTTGAATCAAAAAAAGAAAGGTAAACTTAGACTATGCAGAAGAATACTTATGAGTTACTGACAGAAAAAATGGGAATATCTCCGAAAGTTATGGAGATAATAGACGAAGCCGAGAAACAGGTTTCCGGATTATTTGCCGAACTTGACGATATCATGGCATTTAACCAGTACAAGGTTTTAGAGGCTTTCCAGAAAAATAAAATCAGCGATATGCACTTCAGCTGGAACACCGGATACGGCTATGATGATCCCGGCCGCGAAGCAATTGAAAAAGTATATTGTGACATATTTAAAACTGAAGCCGCATTGGTAAGACCAATTATTGTAAACGGTACCCATGCGCTTACTCTTACACTTACAGGAATATTAAGACCCGGTGACGAGCTTATTTACTGCACCGGAAATCCTTACGATACACTTGAAGAAGTTATAGGTCTTAGAGGTGAAGGAAACGGCTCTTTAAAAGAATTCGGAGTAAGCTATAATCAGGTAGAACTGACACCTGAAGGCAAAATTGATCTGGAAGCTTTAGAAAAGGCCATTACCCCTAAAACAAGAATGGTTTCAGTACAGAGAGCCACAGGCTACGGCTGGAGGAAGGCCATTACAATAGAAGAAATCGAAGAATGGGCATCTTTTGTCCACAATATAAATCCGGATATCGTCTGCATGGTAGACAACTGCTACGGAGAGTTCCTTGATACTAAAGAACCTACAGAAGTAGGTGCGGACATTATCGCGGGCTCACTTATAAAAAATCCGGGCGGAGGTCTTGCGCTTACAGGCGGATATATCACCGGAAAGGCTGATTTGGTTGAAAAAATTTCATACCGCATGACTTCACCGGGTATCGGCGGAGAATGCGGACTTATGTTCGGACAGACAAGAACTATGTTCCAGGGACTTTTCCTTGCTCCAAAAACAGTAAACGGGGCTGTCAAAGGTGCAATTTTATGCGGCAAGGTCTTTGAAAATCTGGGATATGAGGTCTGCCCAAAAGCTGAAGAAAAGCGAAGCGATATAATTGAGGCGGTTAAGCTTTACACACCTGAAGCTATGTGCGCCTTTGCAGAAGGCATTCAGGCAGCCGCGCCTATAGACGCACATGTAAAGCCGGTTCCATGGGCCATGCCCGGATATGACAGCGATGTAATCATGGCTGCCGGTGCATTTGTTCAGGGCTCATCTATCGAGCTAAGTGCCGACGGACCTCTGAGAGAGCCGTATATTATTTATTTCCAGGGCGGGCTTACTTATGAACATTCTAAATTCGGTGTTATCAAGGCTTTACAGGCATTATACGACAAGCAGCTGCTGAAGAATATTTAAAAATTTGTACTTTAACTTATCTACAAAGAAGGCTTATTTATGGATACGGACAAAAAAGAGAATATAAAAAAAAGACTGAAAATCGTTTTTACTGTGTTGAAACTGCTTCTGCTGCTGGTACTGATTGTAGGTATTCCTGCCTACATAGCAGTTTATCACTCAGACTTTATCAGCCAGTTTAAAAGCCTTGAATCTGTAAATGCATATCTTGAGCAGTACAAAGCCGCAAGCATGCTTGCTTATCTCGGCATACAGATAATGCAGATAATCATATGCATCATTCCCGGACAGGCCATGCAGTTTGCGGCCGGTTATGTTTTTTCATTCTGGCCGGGATATCTGCTTTCTATTCTTGGCGCTGCCATCGGCACGGTAATGACCTTTTATCTGGCACGCATACTGGGACGAGATGCACTTCATCTTATATTTGGTGAAGAGAAAATCGCAAAATTTGTCAACAAACTGAACAGCAAGCGCGCATTTATCGCAGTATTCGTTATATTTCTGATACCCGGACTCCCAAAGGATTTATTCACCTATGCAGCGGGAGTATCAGAAATGAAGCTGAAGGTCTTTCTTATAATAAGCCTTATAGGCAGAACTCCCGGTATGATGTGTTCTATTATGATAGGGAGTATGTTTAACAACGGAAGCTATTTCGGCATCATAATATTAAGTATAATTGTAACAATCCTATGTATTTTAGGAGTAAAGAAGCATGAAAAGCTTACTGTTCTTATAGACAGGGGATACAGAAAGCTATCCAAAATGTAAAATTATTTGTTTAGTTAATTGGATAAATTGCAGGGCAGCGAAGAGCTGTTCTGTTTTTTTATTTTATTCAAGAACATATTTTCGTATTTGCGAACAAAAGTTTATATTTTTTATTGACAAAGAACAGGTATTCGTATATTATATAACTACGAACAAAAGTTCACACGCGATAGAGGAGGCGAACAGCATGACATACGGAAAGAAAACTTATAGAATAAAATCAAAATTCAGATTTACAACAGCAGTTACTCTTGCTCTTATTTTAATATGCTTCATGGCAAATACAATCCTTGGTCTTGACAACGCAAGCAGCTTGACTAAAGAAAAAGCTCCTTTGGAAATCCAGATCCAGTATGGCGATTCTTTATGGAACATAGCATCTGAGTTCGGACCTGCAGATAAAGATATCAGAGAAACTGTTTATGAAATATGCGCACTGAACGATATCTCCGCTGACAGCATATATCCGGGTCAGATTATCTTAGTTCCTGATTACGGTTTGGATTATTAGATCTATTAAGTGATTCAGTTCATGTTTTAGATACTCAGAATTGAAAACAACAACTAAAAGTTTATAAATTGCGTTTTAAGGCTGATTTTCACATTCGAAGACATTCTGTGGTCGATATCTTGCCTGGCAAGTCAAAAAAAATCGCTTAAAACGCAAAATAGAGCCTCATGTTATAAAAGCGTTGAAAATACAAGGTTTATTAAAATAGAAATTCGGATTAGCACGGCAGCACAAACAATTTTGCAGAAATCAGACTAAATTCATCCTGAATAGTTTATCCGGAGAAAAGAGCCCCTTGAAATTTAATATATGAAATAAATAAAAGATATAAATAAAAAAATATATAATAAATATGATAACGATGGGAATTAAAAATTTAGGAGAAATGCATGAATTTATGTGTTTCTCCTTGTTTTGGGTATATAACTATTCCTAAAATCAAAATTTTAGGAATAGTTATGTCTAACCTTAGAAGCCCCTTTTCGGGGCTTCCTGAGATAATCTTATTAGAGACTATAAAGCCTAAAAAATATTTTCTATATTTTATTTTGCTGAATCATAGACTCTGTATAGGAGCATGATACTTTGTTCAACCGTACATGACGCTTTTGGTGAAAGTGTTGTTGCTGACGTACCATTCATGATTCCATTTGCGGCAAGAATTCCAACGCTTTCTTTTGCCCATGAAGAAACATTTGTTTTGTCCGTAAAGTTTTCAATATTTGCAGGTGACGGAGTTAAATTGATACCTTTTGCTTCATTGATATAATTTATAGCGCGATTGACCATAGTTGCAATCTGCTCTCTGTTAGTCTCAGCAGAAGGATCGAACCTACCCTCTCCTACTCCTGTAACAATACCAAGCTTTGCCGCTAATAAAACTGTTTTATTGCTGCAGTCCGTAAATGTTTTCTCTCCTGTAAGTTCAGGAACATTTCCACATGCCTTTGTAACCATTTCTACGGCCAGTTCTGCAAACTGTTCACGAGTAACAGGTTCTTTATATCCCGGCTCACCTGTAAGTTCCGGAACAAGACCTGCCATGTAGGCTGCGTTTACTGTTTCTTCAGCCCATGACGACATCACATTCTTTTCCAATAAGTCTTCTGAAAACACATCTGTTTTTTCAAGATTCTCAACAGTAAAAGCGTATGCAGGAGTGGTTAAAAGGAATAAACAGAACATTATTATAAAAAGCTTTTTCATATCTTTATCCTCCTCGTTATTTCAGTGTAACTGACATAGTTTCTTCAAACCATTTTCCGCTGCCAGTTTTCACATTGTATTTATCCTTTTGATTTTCATCCTGAGTCAATGGACTTTCTGCTATAAAGCTGTCCTTCTCTTCTTTACTGTCAAATTTAATCCACAAAATTTCAAAGTTCTCAACCAGGTTTCTATAAGAGCTTACATACTCCCCTTTTACTGAACTGTATGGTTTAATGCTGACATCAAAGGTCTTTATTTCAGCGTAAACCGCATCATTGGCTAATACATCACCGCTGCATAGCAGCCTTCTACAACCGTGTTAGAATTGTTTGTCAATGTATAATCGTATGAAACACCTGTTCCTACACGTTTTTCATTGTCAAGTTTAAAGATAATGTCCCTTTTCGGCTGTTCGTTGTCACGACTGATAAATTTACTGAATCTGTTGGCTGTGCTTTCAGTCATAATAAAATATTTTACATTCTGGCTGTCACGAAGCTCCGCCATCCATTCCGTATCCGCTTCCAGTGATTCCGAATCAAATAAATATTTTATATCATTTTGGTTCTCAAAAATAACACTTTCACGATAATCATGAATTTCGGGAAGTCCGTCAGTATCAATTCCATTTTCTGAAAGCATCAGTGGATAGTTCAAAATACCATAAGACTTCTGTTCTTCATCATAAAACTTAACTTCATCTGTAGCATCCAGTTTAAATGTCGAATTATCTTTTAGAATTATAACCGGACGAATAAGCCCGTCATTCACAGGATCACTGTAGTTAAGAACATACCCTGTCAGGGCTGCACTGAACTCTATCTTGCTACCCTTATAGTCAGTAAAGGTATACGTCTTAAAATTGCTGAATTCTGAAGCGTATGCCGGTACTGCCAGCAAAGTAAACAGCATCATAAAAACCAATAGTAATGCTACTCTTTTTTTCATCAATATTGCACCTCTCATTCTATATGTTTTAGAACAACCAGTGCATTAATTATATATGAAATTTTACAAAATTGCAAATTTTCCCAAAATCCACAATGGAAGTGATACATTATGTAGTTTACGATAACTCAATTCTTCCAGGTACTAAAATCAGGAGCTGGTGCGTCGTTAATGCCACATAGTTTTACGATAACTCAATTCTTCCAAGTACTAAAATTTGTTGCCAAGCTCTGCGAATGTTGGTGATGTTTTACGATAACTCAATTCTTCCAGGTACTAAAATATTCCTATCACCTATATACTTAAAGCCTTGGTTTTACGATAACTCAATTCTTCCAGGTACTAAAATCCTACTATATCACAAAATACTTAATGAAAAGTTTTACGATAACTCAATTCTTCCAGGTACTAAAATCTACGAACAGCTTGTAAACTATGCAATGCTGTTTTACGATAACTCAATTCTTCCAGGTACTAAAATTGGTGTCAGTTTCAAAGCTTATACCCCCTGTTTTACGATAACTCAATTCTTCCAGGTACTAAAATTCGGCGTCGAGTTTTTTATAGACATCTTTCGTTTTACGATAACTCAATTCTTCCAGGTACTAAAATTTGAATACAAAAAATCAGAATAGGAGAAAAGTTTTACGATAACTCAATTCTTCCAGGTACTAAAATAGCGAGAACAGTTCCTTCTACGCGTCCCCAGTTTTACGATAACTCAATTCTTCCAGGTACTAAAATACTTTTGCATACTTCAAAACGCCGTTACCCGTTTTACGATAACTCAATTCTTCCAGGTACTAAAATCGGTAACATTTGACGGTGCAGGTATATCGTGTTTTACGATAACTCAATTCTTCCAGGTACTAAAATAGAAGATGCTTACGCAGTCGAACCGCTTGAGTTTTACGATAACTCAATTCTTCCAGGTACTAAAATATACTGTCCAACAGATGAATATATGGCTTGGTTTTACGATAACTCAATTCTTCCAGGTACTAAAATCGCTTTCCTTATGATTGGTTCAATGCTCTGTTTTACGATAACTCAATTCTTCCAGGTACTAAAATACCACACATACAGATTTAAGGACCCGTCAAGTTTTACGATAACTCAATTCTTCCAGGTACTAAAATTTAAATCGTGGATAAATAGCAAAAGTGGAGTTTTACGATAACTCAATTCTTCCAGGTACTAAAATAACTTCAGCGTCATACAGGGAATTGAGTGGTTTTACGATAACTCAATTCTTCCAGGTACTAAAATACCGCCACCAGCACCATAATTAAGGCTTCTGTTTTACGATAACTCAATTCTTCCAGGTACTAAAATCCTCCTGTATGTTTTCCTCAACATCTTTATGTTTTACGATAACTCAATTCTTTCAGGTACTAAAATCCTCAAATTCAACGTCAACCGTAACAGTTCGTTTTACGATAACTCAATTCTTCCAGGTACTAAAATATGCGTTAGCCTTTGGCTCGTTACTTGTTTGTTTTACGATAACTCAATTCTTCCAGGTACTAAAATGGTTCCTAAATGTTATTTTATTATCTTTAAGTTTTACGATAACTCAATTCTTCCAGGTACTAAAATGCATCCTCGGCTACCATTCCCTCATCCGTAGTTTTACGATAACTCAATTCTTCCAGGTACTAAAATCGAAGTTGCTGAAAATGTGAAAATATGAGCAGTTTTACGATAACTCAATTCTTCCAGGTACTAAAATACGTTTCCGTCGGTGTTCAAATTTAGTGGGTTTTACGATAACTCAATTCTTCCAGGTACTAAAATAGTCAGGATTCCGAACGTGAAGTCTGGGAAGTTTTACGATAACTCAATTCTTCCAGGTACTAAAATATATTTGCGTCGTTCATAATTTATTTTCACGTTTTACGATAACTCAATTCTTCCAGGTACTAAAATCAGTTTCTAGTTCATTTAGAACCTTAATAGGTTTTACGATAACTCAATTCTTCCAGGTACTAAAATATCAAGCGGAATGACCGTTCAGATTCTCGAGTTTTACGATAACTCAATTCTTCCAGGTACTAAAATTCGAGAGAGTGAACGCGAACGATTATGTCGGTTTTACGATAACTCAATTCTTCCAGGTACTAAAATTGGGATTGAGGCTGAAATGATTAAGATTATGTTTTACGATAACTCAATTCTTCCAGGTACTAAAATTTAGGTATACCCGATAAGGGAAAACAAAAGTTTTACGATAACTCAATTCTTCCAGGTACTAAAATTACGATTCTTTCTTCGCCTTTTCCGTCATCGTTTTACGATAACTCAATTCTTCCAGGTACTAAAATATCAAATTCAAAACGCTGTGTCTTTTCCTGGATACTCTGTATGAATTCACTATTGCTCCACCTCCTTTTTTTCTTACGATAACTCTTCTTTATTGTATCATATTTCTTAGTCCATCAAAAAGCTTATTTCTGCATTTTTAGGAACTTTTCTCATCTTATTTTTTATGCATAAAGAGTTGTTCATAAGCTTTAAGATAACTTGAGATTCAATGCTTTCTATTTCTGTCTCATTTCCTATTTTATGTACAATACTTTTCAGTGATGAAAGAATAGTTTCACTGTCCATCTGGTGATTGTACGGGTAATGATACTGTAAATATTCAGCTAAATGTTCATAATCCGGCAATATATATTCAGCATCGTTTATAACTGACACACTCTCCAGATTTTTATCATTTAACACCGGATATTCTTGCAAACTAAGAGAAAAAATAAACCAACTGTCTGATGCTTTTATAATATTTTCACATTTTTCATAAATCAATACATATTCCCTAGGGGAAATTAGATGATCTATATTTTCAAAAATAATCATTCTTTTTTGAGGCATCAGCTTTTGGAAATAATCAAACAATTCCAAAAAACACATAATCAATTCACAATTACTTAATTCCTCCAAATATTTTCCATCTAAAGCTCTTACCTGAGTTTTCTGAACCATATCAAATATCTGTTCCTGCTCAAATTCAAGTTCAATTAATCCAAATCTGTTTAATATTTTTGCATTCAGCTCCTGAAAAATCTGTATTAAAGAATTCTCTATAGCTTCCATTTCATACTGACACTGAAAACCATTAAGTGTATGTGAAATGCATTGCCACATTAAACTGCTTTTTCCGATTTTAATCGCTGATATTAATTCTTCTCTTTGGGCAAATAAATCTATTTTAAAATATTTTCTTCCTACTTGTTCCCCATCAATCAAAATATTTTCTATATAACGTTCCTCATACTCCATATATTTGGATGATGAAAAATATTTGGTTAATGAGTCTATTATAAATCTTTTTTTGGGAATGTTTGTTCCACACCATTGTGAGAGTTGCTCAATACTTATTTCATAAAATTTTTCATTATCTTTAACTTTTAAAATCATAACAATATCAGCCTCTCTGTTCCCACGACCTCTTCTGTCAACTTTTTGCTTCCAACTATAAGTTTCATATCCGCATACTGTTTTTCTGTTACTACCAGCAAACGTATATTGCCTTTTACCGGAGCAAATTTTTTAATTCTTTTTTCCAAGCGGCTTAAATGCTCACGACTTGGACATGTTCTAACATAAACAGAATATTGAATCATGATAAAGCCTTCTTTTATCAGATTTTTTCTGAATTGGCGATATGCTCTTTTTTCATCGTCGGTTTCAGTAGGCAAATCAAACATACATAGCATGCGCATAATGTTATACCTCATCCTCTTCTCCTATATAATCTTTAATCTTAGGGTAAATTACATTTTCTCTTTTGCCAGATATAAAAGCAGCATACTGTGATATATAGTCTTCCAGCATATTGCATAAATACATCTTTTTCCCTTTATATATC
>JBJETA010000068.1:0-3495 GCA_051883075.1 Anaerovoracaceae bacterium | reverse complement strand
AAAAATCCCAGCGGTCCATTGATATCTATCATGTTGAGCAGAACAACCGCCAGACCGATTCCGAAGGACTGCACTCCGTCGACAAAATTGGTTTTAAATTCAGCTGTAAGAATCGTGCTTACATTGTTTATCCTGCTGTTTTGATATCTGTTAAATGCCGCCAATCCAAAACACAACAAAACCATACATACGGTATACGGCAGCACCGGCCCCGTTTCCATCGGACTGCCCTCACCCTCTGCAAAATACATAACCGCAACCCTGAAAGTATTCATAAAAGACGAAACCAGCAGACTCAAGGTCAGAAGGGATTTAAAAATTGCATAAAGAGGCTCAAGGAAATATAATCCGTCGGGATAATGCCCCGTTCTTCTCCTGCTTATTCTTGAAATCACAATTGCAGCAACAGATGATAAAAATGCAATAAAAGAGAAAAAACCATCAAGAAATAAAGCCTGCAGTCCTGTTACAACAAAAACTGCCATACCTGCAGCGGCAGAAATAAGATTTACAACGATGCTTACCTTTAAGGCTCTTTGTTCCAGCTGTTTTTGAGACATCCCAGTTCTTAATGTATGATTCGCATATTGCTGCTGTATCATACAGCTCCTTTCCCCATATACCAGTTATAGTCCACACAGCTTTTTTCATAAGAATAAAGTCTGCATATATAATATACCCTTTCCTATTTTGAATATACGTTTATTCATTTTTCATTGCAGATAACAAAACGGAAGCGGTCATCCGCTTCCGTTCTGATTATTTCTTAGAGTTTTGAGCTATTACATTTATGTTCTGGGATTATTATTTTTCAGTAACTGTAGGAAGAATAGTTTCAACTTCAGCATGTGGTCTTGGGATTACATGTACTGAGATTAATTCTCCTACTCTCTGAGCAGCAGCAGCACCTGCATCTGTAGCAGCCTTAACAGCACCTACGTCTCCTCTTACCATAACAGTAACAAGTCCTCCGCCTACGAATTCCTTACCGATAAGAGTAACGTTTGCAGCCTTTACCATAGCATCTGCTGCTTCGATTGAACCTACTAAACCCTTTGTTTCGATCATTCCTAATGCATCATACTTCATTTTAAAATCCTCCTAATTTCTTATATTAAAATTTTTAATTTTAATCTTTTTATTATTATATCACTTTTATTTTACAATTGTAATAGTTGCAGAAGAACCAAGTCCCATAGCATTTGCTTCTTCTGTATCAAGGTGGCACTCAAGAGCCGAAGCATCGTTTGCTCTTATAGCAACATTGCTGTATATACCTCCTCTGCCGCCCTGAACCTTTATATCCACTATATCACCGTCACGAACGCCAAGTCTTGACGCATCTGCCGGAGTCATGTGTATATGTCTCTGAGCTACAATAAGACCTTCTGATGTCTGAACAGAGCCTCTTGGACCTATTACGGTAATGCCGGGTGTGCCGGACAAGTCACCGGAAAGTCTTGCCTGTGCCGGGGCTCCAAGCTTAAAGCAGTCACCGGTCAAAACTTCAACCTGGGTTTTGCTTCTTACAGGGCCAAGAACTCTTACTTTTTCTATAGCGCCCTTAGGTCCGCATATAGTAACAGTTTCCTTGCAGGCAAACTGTCCCGGCTGCGATAAGTCCTTAATCTTTGTAAGCTGATATCCTGCACCGAACAAAGTGTCCAAATCCGCCTGTGAAAGATGAATGTGCCTGTTTGAAACACCTACCGGAATCTCATTTGAGCAGCTGCTCTCAGCTGTCACTGCTCCATTCTGTACTGCTTCAAGCAAAAGCTTTAATACAGCTTCACATTTATCCATATTAGTTAGCCCCCTTCATAGCGCTTACCAACTGATTAACAAGTGCCATCAGGTCATCCTGATTCAAGCCGTCATCCTTAGTTCCTGAGCAGCATGAAGGATTGTTGTTAAGAGCAGCTCCCATTGCAGCATACTGTGCCGGGCTGAAAGCTCCCGGACCTGTGCAGCATCCGCCGCCTACTCCTACAGGAGCTGCAGTCTGGCATGCTGATGCAGATCTGTTCAGGCTAAATGTAGGGTCGTTAGCTGCAAGTGTTTCACAGTCAACCAAACCGTAAGCTACCTTCTTGATATTTACAAGGTGAAGCGGTGTAACGTTTTCTGATGTAGCACTGCCGCCCCATGTACCGCATCCAAGAGTGAATGCAGGCATAAGACCTGTGCTTGCACCTGTACCGCCCATTGTTCCGCCTGTATTTACAAGGATTCTTGAAGCAGGCTTTGCAGCAAACTTCATAACGATATCTCTGTCTTCTGTGTGTAAGCTCATAGTATGTCCAATACCGTTCTGAAGAAGAGCGATACTTAAATCACATGCTTCATGCCAATCCTTAACTGTATAGAATGCAAGAACTGTTGTAAGCTTTTCGTATGATAAAGGATATCCTTCTCCTACGCCGCCCTGTTCACCGATAAGAACTCTTGTGCCGGCCGGAATTGAAATACCTGCCGCATCAGCGATAACCTGAGCTGATCTTCCTACAAACTTGGCATTCATGCTGTGTCCGTTCTTAAATAACAGCTTGCATACTCTGTCTGTTTCTTCTGCAGTCATAAAATAACCGCCGTGCTTTTTAAATTCAGCCACTACTGCATCATGATTGCATTCTTCGCAGATGATTGACTGTTCTGAAGCACAGATTGTGCCGTTATCGAAAGTCTTGCTGGCCATAATATTTCTTACTGCCTTTTCAACGTTTGCAGTTCTTTCAATATATGCAGGAGAGTTACCTGCACCTACACCAAGAGCAGGCTTACCTGCGCTGTATGCAGCCTTTACCATGCCGGGACCGCCTGTTGCGATAATCATTGAAACTTCCTTTGCATGCATCAGTTCATCTGTAGCCGGCATTGACGGCATTGAAATGCATCCGATGCAGTTTTCAGGTGCACCTGCTTCCAAAGCTGCCTGGTAAACAACTTCTGCAGCCTTCATTGTACATTTTGCTGCGGAAGGATGAGGTGAAAATACGATGGCATTTCTTGACTTTATAGCAATCATTGCCTTGTAAATAACTGTTGATGTAGGGTTTGTTGATGGTACAATACCCATAACAAGTCCAACAGGATCAGCTACTTCAATAATCTTATTTACTTCATCTTCACAAATTACACCAATGGTTTTCATATCTTTGATTGCGTTATATAAGATTGTTGAAGCCATATGGTTCTTGTATGTCTTATCTTCTACCTTACCGAAGCCTGTTTCTTCAACAGCCATCTGTGCAAGACAGAAAGCATTCTCCTCAGCTGCTTTCACCATATTTCTTAAAATCTTATCAATCTGTTCTTCATTGTAAGAAGCAAGTTTGTCAGTTGCAATTTTTCCAAGTCTGGCAAGATTTCTTGTTTCCTGTACCGAACGTAAGTCGTAATCAAAATTTTCCATTTTGCAATTCCTCCCTTCTCTTCATCTTACTTCATTATTATTTAAAAACTTCATCATCTTTTTATTTTTATTTTTATTTTAAG
>JBJETA010000067.1:0-3523 GCA_051883075.1 Anaerovoracaceae bacterium | reverse complement strand
AGAATAGCCTTGTTTTCTTCGGGAATTTTAATATTTTCTGTTGTATTGGTTATGAAAGAGTGAATGATGTGATAACCCATTTTGTTTAAATGTAGCAGGAAGGATTCCTTCTGTGCTGAATGATAAAGATGCAAGAAAGCCTTTTTCCGCTTCATGCATTCATCCGCCATGTATGTCAGGCAGTGAACGGGAGAACCGAATACACCTTTGCTTTTAATTACCTTATCTGCCCAGTCTTCAATAGAATGTTCAGCAAGTGAAGGTATATCCTGGAAATGATAATAAAATGTATTTCGGTTTACTTGACAGCGATCGACAATATTACGTACTGTAATTTTGTTATAGGATTTTTCTTCTAACAATTGCCAGAAGGTATCTACGATTATTTCTTTTGTTTGCTTCATTGTAAACCTCCTTATTTTTAATGAAGATTATATAGCAAAATAAACTTTGACGCAACCGTAAAAATATTCACCTCTAAACGTTGGAATTTTAGGGGTGAATTAAATTTTGTTAGCACTCTTGATAAGTGAGTGCTAAAAAATGCTTTACTTTTTGTTTTTGTGGGTATACTATAAATATACAGGAAAAAATAAATTCAGGGGGTGAACAGTATGAATTTTGAAAAATATACACAAAATGCACAGACAGCAGTTATGGACAGCCAGAACATAGCAATAAGGGAAGGCAACCAGCAGGTTGATGGGGAGCATCTGCATCTGGCACTTATGGAACAGAAAGAGGGGCTTATACCTAAGCTTGTAAAATATATGAGCGTAAATCCTGATGACATAACAAAAGATTTACAGGCTGAAATAGATAAGCTGCCAAAGGTTGCAGGCGGAAACGATTCTTTATATTCAACAAGCAGGCTCAGCAGAATCCTTATGCAGGCTGAAAAAAACGCAGCTGATTTTAAGGACGAGTATGTCAGCGTAGAGCATATTTATCTGGCACTTCTCGAGGAAAAGGGTACAATATCTGCAAAGCTGTTTAAAAAGTATGACATTACAAAGGAAAAGTTTCTGCAGAATTTATCAAAAGTAAGGGGAAACCAGAGGATTACAAGCCAGAATCCCGAAGATAACTATGAGGCTTTGAGCAAATACGGCAGGGATCTGGTGGAAATGGCAAGGGAAGGAAAGCTTGACCCGGTTATCGGAAGAGATGCTGAAATCCGTCATGCTATACAGATACTTTCAAGAAGAACGAAGAACAATCCTGTATTAATAGGTGAACCAGGTGTCGGAAAAACAGCCGTTGTAGAAGGACTTGCACAGAGAATCCTGAACGGAGATGTTCCTGAAGGTCTGAAAGACAAAACCATTTTTGCCCTTGACATGGGAGCTCTGATTGCGGGCGCAAAGTTCAGAGGTGAATTTGAGGAGCGCCTGAAAGCGGTTCTGAATGAAGTGGAAAAGTCGGAAGGACGAATTATATTATTTATAGATGAGATACACAACATTGTCGGAGCAGGAAAAACTGAAGGCTCTATGGATGCGGGCAATCTTTTGAAACCAAAGCTTGCGCGTGGTGAGCTTCACTGCATAGGTGCCACAACATTGGACGAATACAGGAAGTATATTGAAAAGGATGCTGCACTGGAAAGACGTTTCCAGAAGGTACTTGTGGATCAGCCTACGGTTGAAGATACTATTTCCATTTTGAGAGGACTTAAGGAAAGATTTGAAATACATCATGGTGTAAGAATAACCGACGGTGCCCTGATAGCGTGTGCAACACTTTCCGACAGATATATCAGTGACAGGTTCCTGCCGGACAAGGCCATAGACCTTATGGATGAGGCCGCTTCAAAAATAAGAACCGAGATTGACAGTCTTCCTGCCGAGCTTGATGAAATATCAAGAAAAATCATGCAGCTTGAAATTGAAAAACAGGCTTTGTCAAAGGAAAAAGACAAGGCATCAAAGCAGAGACTGGAAAACCTTGAAAAGGAGCTTTCGGAACTGAAGGCAGAAAATGCAGCCATGAGAGCGCAGTGGGAAAATGAAAAGAAATCCATTACTGATCTTAAGGCAATCAAGCAGCATGTTGAAGAGGTTAAACACCAGATTGAAGATGCTGAAAGAAAATATGATCTGGAGCTTCTTGCAAAGCTGAAGTACGGTACTCTTCCTGAACTTGAAAAACAGCTTAAAGATGCTGAGGAGGCACAGAAGAAGAAGGAAGAAAGAAAGCTTCTGAAGGAAGAGGTAACAGAAGAGGAAATTGCAGAGGTTGTAGCCGGCTGGACAGGAATTCCTGTAAGCAAGCTTGTTGAATCTGAGAGGGAAAAACTGCTGAAACTGCCTGACATACTGCATAAGAGAGTAATCGGACAGGATGATGCCGTTACCGCTGTTTCGGAAGCCGTATTGAGAGCGAGAGCAGGGCTTAAGGATGAAAACAGACCTGTCGGTTCATTTATATTCTTAGGTCCTACAGGTGTAGGTAAGACAGAGCTGGCAGAATCACTTTCAGAGGCCTTGTTTGACAGTGAAAAGAACATGATAAGAATAGATATGTCCGAATACATGGAAAAGCATTCTGTTTCAAGACTTGTAGGTGCTCCTCCGGGATATGTGGGCTACGATGAAGGCGGACAGCTTACAGAGGCGGTAAGAAGAAGACCGTACAGCGTTATTCTGTTTGATGAAATTGAAAAAGCCCATCCTGATGTATTCAACATCCTGCTGCAGCTGTTAGATGACGGCAGACTTACGGACAACCAGGGAAGAACCGTGGATTTCAAGAACACTATTGTCATAATGACTTCAAACATAGGAAGCCCTTATATTATTGACAATATCAATCCTGACGGAACTATAGACCAGGAAGTAAAAGAACAGGTATCAGAGGAAATGAAAAAATACTTTAAGCCTGAGTTCCTGAACAGAATTGATGATATAGTAGTATTCTCACCACTGACAGAAGACCAGATAACGGAGATTATCGATATTTCACTGCTTTCATTAAAGAACAGACTTGCCGAAAGACAGATGTCGCTTGAACTTACGGATGAGGCAAAGAAGCTTATTGCAAAGGAAAGCTATACTCCTGTATACGGAGCAAGACCGGTAAAGAGATATCTGCAGAAGCATGTTGAAACTGAACTGGCTGCTATGCTTATCAGAGGCGAAATTGCCGACGGTGACAGCATCGTACTTGACTGTGAGGATGATAAGCTGATTTTCAGACATTAATATAAATAAAAAGACAGAAATTTGTATTATTATACGAATTTCTGTTTTTTTATTGCCGAATGCACAATAAATTTGTAAAATAAAAGTATGTGTAAAATTTAAGAAGGAGCAGTGCATATGAATTATAATATTTTGGTAGTAGAAGATGACAAGGTCATAGCCAGTCTGGTAAAGACATATTTGGAAAGCAGCGGGCATTTTGTTTTCATGGCTTTTAACGGGGAAGAGGCAATGGAAATATTCAGGAATAACGATATTAATTGTATTGTTTTGGACATTATACTTCCGGATACTGACGGATATGAGATAACGAAAAAGGT
>JBJETA010000066.1:0-15469 GCA_051883075.1 Anaerovoracaceae bacterium | reverse complement strand
TTCCTTTAAAGCCGGTGATATGGTATATGTCAGCGACGCTCCTCCCAGGATTCCGATAGCTTCATCAAATCCCGTACCTGTAACATCAGGTACCGAAGTCTTTCCGCTGTTCATCTGAGCTTCTTCTTCCTGTGTATAAGAAGGCTGTATATTAAGATATCTTAAAGTGTCTTCCAGAATCATCTTTACGCCCGGTGCGGCAGTCTGGCTTCCGAATTTTACGCCCTTAGGGTTATCTACTATCAGAAGTATGGAAACTTTCGGATCGTCCATCGGAGCCATACCTATAAACGAAGAATACGTTTCCTCACTGTAGCCCCCTGCCTTAGGCTTATTTGCAGTACCTGTCTTTCCTCCGACACGGTATCCCGGCACCTTTGCGGTGCCGCCTCCGCCTTCGGAGACTACACTTTCCATGATAAGCCTCATATCTTCGGCAGTCTGTTTTGAAATTACCTGTCGGACAACCTTCGGTTCAAACTCTTCAACAACTTTGCCATCTTTGTCCGTAAGCTTTTTAACAAGTCTTGGCTGCATAATCTTTCCGTCATTGCCAAAGCTTGAAACAGCTGTTATAAGCTGTATCGGTGTTACCGCAATACCCTGTCCGTAAGACATGGTGGCAAGTTCAACAGGTCCTGCCGTATCCTGATTCTGAAGTATTGCGTATCCCTCACCGGGATAATCGATTTCAGTTTTGTCCTTCAGTCCGTACAATCCCATATATTCGTAGTACTTATCAAGCCCTATTCTCTGAGAAAGTGTTGCAAATACAGGATTGCAGGAATTTCCCACAGCTTCCACAAGAGTTTCTGTACCATGAGGCTGCGGTCTCCAGCAGCTCAGCTGCACCCCTGCAATGCTGTAGTATCTGTTACATACAAAAGTTTCATTCAGACTTGTAAGCTGTTCCTCAAGGGCAATTGATGTGGTCAGAAGCTTAAATGTAGAACCGGGTTCATAGGTATCGCTGACCATAGGGTTTCTCCACATTGCATTCCAGTAATCAAGCTTTTCCGAGTCACTTAATGATTCCAGATATACGGCTCCTTCTGTTGTCATAGGAACTCTTGGATTGTTCGGATCGTAGTCCGGGGTCATTCCCATGGCTAAAATATCGCCTGTCTTAGGGTCCATCATAATGCACATAACCCTGTCTGCCTGTGTATTTGCCTGAACCGTATCGAGAGCCTTTTCCACATAATGCTGGATTACTTCATCGATTGTAAGCACCAGATTCAGTCCGTCTTCAGCCTGATAATATTTTTCCATTCCGTAGGCCAGGCTGTTTCCGTTTACATCTGTGTTTTTAATCCATCTGCCCGAAATGCCGCTCAGATACCTGTTATATTTCAGCTCAAGTCCCGCAAGACCGTTATTGTCATCGGTTACGCTTCCGAGCACATGTGCCAGAAAGCTTCCCAGTGGGTAATATCTTTTAACATCCTCTGCTATTTCTATTCCCGGAAGCCCTTCCTGTCTTATGGTGTCTGCCGTTTCCTTATCCACATATTTTGCGACTTTTACAAGTGCCTTTTTCTGTGTCACTATTTCCTCAACTTCAGACTCCTCCATAGAAAGCTGCTTTGCAAGAAACTCGACGGTTCTTTCAACATTTTCTTCCGCTGTATATTTTCTGCTTTTAGTGTTTACCTGATCAGGTCTTGCCCATACGGAAAAGGTTACGGCACTGACTGCAAGTTCCTTTCCGTTTCTGTCATATATAACACCTCTTTTAGCCGGGATAGGCACATCCCTTGTCTGGGATTCCAAGGCTTTTTTTGAATATTCATCACCGTTTACAATCTGCAGCCATCCCACTCTGAACGCAAGTCCCGTTATCGCAATACAGATGAGCAGAAATCCTACCAGTATTCTCTTTTTAACGCTGTTTGGTGTCTGATTATACATCCCGTCTTGTCTTCCTTATTCTTTAAAAAAATGAAACCGGACTAAAAATAATATTAATTTAATTGTCCGGTTTATCTAATTCTATATGCAGTTAAAATCTAATTTAGTATATTGCTTAATAAAAATTATTATTCCAATATCAGGTTAATTATATGCTTCTTCCTTTAATAATAGTGCAAAATCTTTTACCGGTGCCTCCTCCGTCTGAATATAAATAAACTCATTCGGGTCAGGATAAACCATTCCCAGTTCGTTTATCGCTCTCTGCTCTATAGCACGGAGGTTGTTCGCCTGATTAAGCTGCACGGTCAGATTTTCTATTTCGCCTGTTATTACAGCATTTTCCCTTATTATATTGTTTATTTCATATTTAATACTTGCTCCGTAAGCAGTAGTTATAATAACCGAAATGCAAAGTAAGCCTGCAACAAAAGTAAGCAGCATCAGTGCAATTCTGTCCTTAGGGGTCATTATTGATTTTTTCTTATGCTTTACTGCGGGGGCTTTCTTAGGCTTCATATCCAAGCCATACCTTTTATAGTCGTCTTGATATTTATACCATGTCTCTGCCGGCATCATATTGCTTTACCTCTTTTTCTCTATGATACGGAGCTTGGCACTCCTTGCCCTTGGATTCGCATCCAGCTCCTCTTTTGATGAAATGATAGGCTTTCCTGTCACTTTCACCATGTCCGAGACCTTGCCGCATGCGCATATCGGAAATTCCTTCGGACAGGTACACGGATTCAGTCTCTTGTTAAAATATTCTTTTACGATTCTGTCCTCCAGTGAGTGGAAAGTGATAATACACAATCTTCCTCCCGGATTAAGCACATTGCAGAAAGCCTCAACCGCTCTTTCCAGATGTCCGAGTTCATCGTTCACTTCAATCCGGATTGCCTGAAAAGTACGCTTTGCAGGGTGCGGTCCTTCCCTTCTTGCCGAAGCAGGCACAGCCGCCTTGATAATGTCCACAAGCTCCCCTGTCGTTTCTATTCTTTTGTTTCTGCGTGCTTTAACTATAAAATCGCTGATTCTGGACGCCCACCGTTCTTCTCCGTACTTTCTGATGATATCTGTCAGTTCTGCCTGCGAATATGTATTCACAAGTTCCTCGGCAGTGAAAGAATCATCTGCATTCATACGCATATCCAAAGGTGCGTCCTGCATATAAGAAAATCCCCGTTCTGCGTTGTCAAGCTGAAAAGATGAAACTCCCAGGTCAAGCAGAGCGCCGTCTACGCCTTCTATTCCCAGATTTTCCAGTACACTCTCCACATTGGAATAATTGTCCTGAACAAATATCTTTCTGCAGTCAAACCCTTTCAGTCTTTCTTCCGCTGCATTTAATGCATCTTTATCTCTATCAATCCCAATCAGGGTGCCTTCTTGTCCTAAGAATCCGCAAATCCCCGATGAATGTCCTCCTCCTCCTAAAGTACCGTCAACATAGATTCCGTCAGATTTAACTTTAAGCCCTTCCATGCATTCATCATATAGGACAGACACATGTTTAAATTCCACGTTATCTACCTCCCTATACAAATCTCCCTTAAATTGTTAAATACCGTATTCAGCCATCTTTGCCGCAACATCATTAGGTGACATTTCTGTAAGCTCCTCAGCATCGTGCCATTCATTTTTACTCCAGATTTCAATTTTATCAAGTATTCCCACAGTTACCAGTTCCTTTTCTATACCGGCATAATCCCTTAGTTCCTGAGGTATGCCCATACGACCCTGCTTGTCTATGTCACACTCTACAGCATTTGCATAAAAATGACGTACAAAGGCCCTTGCGTTAGGATCTGCAGTAGGAAGCTTAGATAACTTTTCCATGAATTTTTCCCACTGAGGCATAGGGTAAATATAGAGGCATTTGTCTATTCCTCTGGTTAAGACACAGCGATATCCCAGTTCCTCCCTGTACTTGGCAGGAACTATCATTCTGCCCTTGGCATCTATTGAGTTTTGATATTTCCCCATTAGCATAAGCTGTACCTTTTACATAAACCTTGAAAAGAATCAGACTCTTCTCCACCCTAAGTTTTATTTTTATTCCACTATACTCCACTTTGCTCCACTTTACAACAAACTTTCTCCAATTTAACGGTGCTTTGCGCCACTTCTCCTCAAAAAAAATTTTTTTAAATTTAATTTTCAAAACTTTTTTCAATATATAGTGTATTTTTTGCAGTACGCTATACGAAATGTAGATTTTCCATTTTTTGTGACTTTTTTAAATATATCCGCATTCCTGTAACAGATTGCTTCAATACGTCATATATTAAATTAATCCTCTTATTTTATTTTTTATGATACATAGCAAAGAATCACTTTGAATCTTTGCTGTAAATTAAAATATAGTGAGGTTATAAATTATGAAAAACTGTTCTTGTAATATAAATTCAGACTGCAGAAACTGCAATATCTGCGGTTCGTCTTTCAATCCGGAGGATATAGATTTCAAACGTCCTCAGAATCATCTTTTCTATATAGATAAGTTGTATTCAAGAAACAGAGGCGAAGCATGTCCTATCATGTTCAATGTAGCTACGAATGCTCAAACATACAGAACGCAGCTGTTCCTGTCGCCTCTTCACGATGATGTTGCAGGCGTAAGCGAAAATCTCTGCGAAGAAATATTCGGCTGCGGATGCGAATGCTGTTCACCTCTGACATTAAGAGGCGGAAGCGGCTGCAGATGCAGAAACGGCGTTATGGCTACCCAGAACTGTGACTGCGACTGCGGATGCCGCAATCAGAATAACGGTTGCTGCAATAACTGCTGCCAGCTTGAGGCAAACGCATCATTCAATATCATAAACAGCTTTGTCCGAGTTTTCAGCTTTACTCCTACAAACCCTTGCGGCATAAACGCTTCACAGGTTACTCTGAACGGCATAGCTGTAGATGATTTAGACTGCCAGGGCGGCTTCTACGAGGCTGTTTTATCCGAAAGTCTTAACAATATACTGAAGCAGACATGTTCCGCAAGAGATCTGCCTACAAAGGCATTTTTCCTGATTACAGGCGCAGGTCCTTGGTCATACTTTGCGGAATTTGTAGTTGAAGGTACTGTTTCAACAGGCGGAAAGAACTGCTGCTTCCGTGCAGTATTCACCCCTGTAATCGGTGCAGAGCCTACTCCTATCCCTAATACTACCAGCAACCTTTCCGTACCACAGGTTTCTATACCTTGCGGCAGCGGAAATGCACGCCCTAGACTTTTCTTCAGCTTTGACGGAACTATCAATCTTCTGAATCCAAGATTAAGGGCAGTAAACACAAACGGTTCAATACAGCTTATTCTTGAATCTTCAGCTGTTGCGGAACCAAATGTTTCAGTGGAAGTAGTCAAGAAAACTCTTATTTGTTTAAATGCGCGTGAAGCCATACAGCCATGTGACGGCAATGATGACTGTGAAGAGCACAGACACTGCTGCGGCGAATGTGACAGAGACAGAGATAGAGACAGGGATAGAGACAGAGACAGAGATTGTGACAGAGACAGAGATAGGGACAGAGACAGAGACAGATGTGAACGTGAAGAATCAGGTTCGGGAAACTGCGTATGTGAAAGACTCGCTGAAAGCCTTGAACGCTCCGGCTGCGGAAACAGCCTTGCTTTCGGAAACGGTGATTTCAGCCGAACAAACTACGGCTCAACATTTTAATATATGCTTAAACAGCCTGCTCGCTGCCCTGAAAATCGCAGAACAGTTCAGCGGGCTGTAACAAAACAAAATCCACAATCGCAGAATATCAGAATATCAAAAAAAAGGTCCGGAGCACAAGTATGCTTCCGGACCTTTTAAGGTACCATATTTTTAAAACTCTTTATTCAAAAGTGCCTTTTTTGAGGTTTTTTCCCTCAAGTCTTAAAACCTGCCCCTTCGCCACTACAGTATCGACCTCAAGAGTAGTCTTATCCACCAATACCATATCAGCATGATTACCTTCCTTTAAAACACCCTTTTTCTTTAAGCCGAATATTACTGCCGGGTTTTCTGTAATCAGAGCAACAGCATTTTCTATAGGCACTCCCTTTTCTATACACTCCTTAACCGCATTGTATAGAGAAGTAACTCTTCCTATTTCAATGCCGGTCATATTTCCCGCTTTATCGAAAACAGGAAGGGAACCCTGACCATCCGAAGATAAAGTAACCTTTGACACATCAAGCCCCTGTGCTATAACCTCCATAACCGCGTCTGCACATGCTACCTCCCCTTCTTCAAGAAACAGTGGTGTCGTACTTGTTGTATAATCCACAGAGCCGCCCATCTTCAGATATTCAAGACCGTCCTCAAACACTTCTCTGCTCCTGTTCATATGGGTAGGATGAAAATGCTTTTTATATGCCTTGCACCCAGTTACTATATGCTTAATTTTTTCAAGCACCTCCGGCTCATCACCGATGTGGACATTAACAATACCGGTTTTTCCTGAAAGCATCCCTGCAACTCTTGCCTCCGAAACAATCTTTTCAAGCTCTTCAACCGTAGGGCATGATGAACGGTGATCCGACACTGCAATTTCACCAACACCTACAACCTTCTCAATAAACATAATATCGCTTGAAATACTGCCGGTAAATGTTCTGACCGGAATCTGATATGAACCGGTGTTTACAAACACTGTAATGCCCTCTTCAGAAAGCGCATTTGCCTTTGCCAGAAGGTCCGGCATAGTTCTTCCGTAACCATCGGTTCCAAGAGTTCCTACTATTGTAGTGATACCTCCATCGATAATGTCCGTCATGCCTATTTCCGGAGTACGTGTCGAAAATCCGCCTTCACCGCCCCCGCCTGTGATATGCACATGGTTGTCTATAAATCCCGGGAAGAGGTATTTCCCTTCGCCGTCAATCACTTCCGACTTCACATTTTCCCCGACTTCAATATTGTCTGCGATCTGACAGATTTCTCCGCCTGCAAACATAACATCCTTTTTCCCTAAATACGCCGGTGCATATACCTCTGCACCCCTTATAATTCTCAACATATTGACATTCTCCTATAAAGCCCTAGCTCAGACCTATGACAGATGCTGTAATCATAACACCTATTGAAAGCACAAACAATACGGCGAAAAACTTAACAGCAAACTTTATCCACTTTGAATAGTCAAGTCTTGCTATTGCAAGCATGCCCATCAGACAGCCTGAAGTAGGAACAATCATGTTGGAGAACGCATCACCAAGCTGGTAAGCAACTACAGCCACCTGTCTTGTTACGCCAAGCAAATCTGCCAGCGGTGCCATGATAGGCATAGTCAGTGCAGCCTGGCCTGAACCCGACACGACAAAGAAATTGAATACTGTCTGGAAAATGTACATAAATACTGCCGCAACCGTTGAAGGAAGACCTACAAACGCATTGCTGATTCCGTTAAGAATAGTGTTAAGCACTGTTCCCGAAGTAGGATCTGAACCTCCCAGTACCAGCATGATACCCTGAGCCATACCTACAACCATAGCTGCGCCTACGAGGTCTCCTACGCCCTGCTTAAACGCAGATGACATATCATCTACAGTCATACCGTTCAGCTTGAATACAACGCCGATAATACCTGCCACAAGGCCCATAACAAGGAACTGTGAAGCTATTTCAGGGATGTAGTAGCCCTGAGTCATAACGCCCCACACTACCCATACCATGCCTAAAACAATAGTCAACAGAACAAGAATGTGACCGGCAGTAAATTTAACGTCTATTTCTGCCTGCTTTTCCAGGTCATTTCTGAAATAAGCATCGCTTTCATAAGAAACTGACTTCAAAGGGTCTTTTTTTACCCTAGCGGCATAAAGCATTGTCATAATCATGCCTGCACCTGTAAACAGAACCCACAGACATATTCTGAAGCCCGCACCTGAAAATACCGGAACACCTGCTATGCCCTGCGCAATAGCCACTGAAAACGGATTCATCCATGAAGATCCAAATCCAATCTGTGTTGCTACATAAGTAATCAGTATGCCGACAACCGCATCATAACCCATAGCTATTACAAGCGGAATCAGAATCATTGCAAAAGGCAGAGCCTCTTCACCCATGCCGAACACTGCACCGCCAAGTGAAAACAGTACAAACAGAATAGGAATAAGAATCTTTTCCCTGCCGTTTGTTTTCTTAATCATATTAAGAATACCCGCTTCAACAGCACCGGTTCTCAGGATGATACCAAAAGCACCGCCGATAACCAGGATAAATGCTACAACACCTACTGCCGAACCCCATTTATCACCTGATGTAAGTCCTTCAAAAATATAATTCAGAAATCCTGTTCTTCCGCCAAAATCCTCAGTAGCAAAAAGCGGTACTCCGCTCTTTACGGGATTTCCGTTGTCATCAAGAACATACTGGAAGCTTCCCTCCTGAATAACCGTTCTCGTTTTTTCCACTCCATCTACTACATATGTCACATCTTCAGTAGCATAATATCCCTGCGGAATGATGTAAGTCAGTACAGCCGCAAGCAGTACCACAAAGAAAATGATGACATAAGTATCAGGCACTTTAAAGCCTCTGTTAAGGTTATTGCCCTTTTCTTTTTTCATTGATTTTTCTCCTCCTAAAGCAATTATATAAATGATAAAAAAGCACGGTTTGAAGCCGCACTTTTAACAGCTTAAATAATGCTTGGCCACCTGTCAAGCATTATTATTGCCGGAAAATATATTTTTTAACAAAAAACCGCTGGACAGTCATATTTATGGCTGAATTCCAACGGTTTAAAAGCACTTGCCAAGTTTTTACAAGCAACTAAACATTGAACAAAAAATGAATGACATCGCCATCCTTAACTTCATAATCCTTGCCCTCAGAACGTATAAGTCCTTTTTCCTTTGCTGTGGCAAGGTTTCCTCCGCACTCCACAAGCTTATCATAAGCAATAGTTTCCGCTCTGATAAAGCCTCTTTCAAAGTCAGTATGAATCTTTCCTGCTGCTCCAGGAGCCTTTGTACCTCTCTTGATAGTCCACGCCCTTACTTCAGGCTCACCTGCAGTAAGATATGAAATAAGGTCAAGCAGGTGGTAAGAAGCCTTAATCAGCTTGTCAAGTCCTGACTCTGCGATTCCCAGCTCTTCAAGAAACATCTGCTTCTCATCATCTTCAAGCTCCGATATTTCCGCTTCAACTTTAGCACAGATAACAACGACCTCTGAGTTTTCCGTAGCCGCAAAATCTCTTACAGCCTTTACATATTCATTTTCTTCTCCTGCCGCAACATCATCCTCTGATACATTTGCCGCATAAATAACAGGCTTATATGAAAGCAAATCAAGTGATTTTACAAAATTTGCCTCATCCTCCTCCAGCTCCATGGTTCTTGCCGAAAGACCTTTTCCCAGAGTATCCATCACTTTGTTCAGAATGTCCAGTTCGCCCTGAAGGGATTTGTCTCCTTTCAGGTTCTTCTGTGTTCTCTGTATTCTTCTTTCAACAACTTCCATATCGGCAAGTATTAATTCCATGTTGATAGTTTCAATATCCGCAAGAGGATCAATCCTTCCGTCAACATGAACAACATTTGGATCTTCAAAGCATCTTACGACATGGATAATGGCAGCAACCTCACGTATGTGCCCCAGGAACTTGTTTCCAAGTCCTTCACCCTTTGATGCTCCTTTTACAAGTCCTGCTATATCATAAAACTCAATAGTAGTATGGACAGTCTTTTTTGCATTGTACATCTCTGTGAGAACCTTAAGCCTCTCATCAGGCACAGGCACAACGCCTACATTCGGTTCAATGGTACAAAACGGATAATTTGCCGCCTCTGCACCGGCTTTTGTAATAGCATTGAACAATGTACTTTTTCCCACATTAGGTAAGCCAACCATTCCCAGTTTCATATTTTATATTTCCTCCTTACAAAAATCCTATGATTCAAACTAATTAAAATCAGTATTATTTCTTAAATTTTCCCGTATACTTGCTGTATCCGCCATAAAAAATTTTACCGTTGCGCTTTGCCTTTCTGCTTAAAACGACATATAAGGCAATGCAGATTACAAATACTGCCGCACTCAGTACCATTGCCTGTTTCAGCACCCCGAACAGCATCAGGCTGTCTGTTCTCAGATATTCCACAAAAAATCTTTCAAAGGAATACAATATGCCGTACAACAGCGCTGTCTGTCCTTCAAAACTTCTGTTATTATCCACATATAAAAGAATCAGGAACAAAACAAAGCACCAGATGGATTCGTACAAAAACGTAGGATGAACCTTCTGCCCCTCCACAATAATGCCCCATGGCAAATCGGTAGGTCCTCCATGCGCCTCAGAATTAAAGTAATTTCCCCATCTTCCTATCGCTTGGGCCAGAGCAACTGCAGGAACTGCCAGATCAAGCACATTTAACGGCTTGTACTTCCAAAGTAGGCAAAGCAGAACAGCAGCACCCATACCGAATATAAGACCTCCGTGTATGGCAAGTCCTCCTTCCCTTGTATTTATTATCTTAAAAATATCACCGACATAATATTCCCAGTTAAATGCCACATAGTAAAGTCTTGCTCCAATAACACCGGCAGGTACACAAATCAAGATAAAATCCAGGGTTTTCTCACTCTCAATACCGTGTATGGGCGCTCTTTTATACACTACCAGCGTTGCCAGTATAATACCTGCGGCTATCAGTATACCATACCAGCGTATATCTATATTAAACAAAGTAAACGCAATCGGATTCGGAATAGGCATATTTATCTCCCTTCTGCTAAAATCTCATTCGACTTAGCTGTGTCGAATAAGTGAATAATTCATACTCTTTCCATTATAAACAAAAAGGTGTGGTATATGCCACACCTTTTTACGCAATATCACAATTTTTATCGGAATATATCTTTTTATGGGATGTATCTTTCTAACACAAGCTCTGCCTGGCCTTCCATAATATAAATATCATATAATTTATATTTTTCATAGTCAGGGTTCTTTTCACCGCCATTTTTAGCTACATCCTTTTCATATTCCTCAACAAACTGACCTGCAGTCATAATCTGTGGAAGGCTTACCCCACCCTGCATAAATGTACATCTTGCTTCCGAAGAAAGCACTGCTTCCACATTTACATTTTTATCTTCAATATAAAAGCCGTTAGGCTGTGTTTCGTCCTCCACATACTCCTTACTTTCAATCAGAAGAAGTGTTTCACCATCTTCATTTTGGGATATTTTAATGTTTCCGAAAACATGGGTTGCACCATCCCTCATAAGCTGCTGCACATATTCACCCTGCAGATAGTCAACAGTGATATCCGGCTCATCTACCGTAGAACCGCTCTGATTACTTTTCATGCAGCCTGTAAGCATAGCAATACTTAAAACAATCAATAATCCAACAAACAATCTTTTATGAAATATAAATGCCTTCATTTTCGTCATTCCCCCACCTATTTGATACTCACTGGTACTAATAAATTATATATGATAATATCACATATATATTTTTTTATGAACAGCTTTTTTAAATTGTAACATAACTGTAAGATTTTGCTTTATTTGTCCGTTTTTTTATTACAATTTTGTGCTTACTTCTGAAATTTTTTGTGCGTGTATATAAAAAGCCTTACAGAAAAATCTGCAAGGCTCTTCTAAACTTAAATATCAATATTCAGTTAAATCCCACAAGAAGCAGGTTCAAGACTTTTATTAAAGCTCCTTAATTTTCTTAATGCAGTCTTCGCAGATATTCTTGTCCTTAATGTGCTTAACATTTTTTGCATTTCCGCAGAAAACACATGCCGGTTCATATTTCTTTAATAAAATATATTCACCTTCAACAAAGATTTCAATCGGATCTTTAATTTCAATATTTAAAGTTCTTCTCAATTCAATGGGAAGTACGATACGACCTAATTCGTCTACCTTCCTGACAATACCTGTAGCTTTCATAACAGCTCCCTCCTTTCTAATACTCACATACCCTTAAATATTTCTCTAATTCTACCACTTTGTCTAAATTATGTCAAACTCCAAGCTGTTATTCTTCTTCGCTATTCTTATACTCGTGAACCATTTTTTTCAATGAAGCAAAGCTGTTCACCAATGAACTGAAAGCAGCACCAAGGCTCTGGTTGCCCTTTATGGCTTCCGCAAGCCTGCTTACAGAACCGGCTAAATCCCCTACTGCCTCATTTACTTCCTTTGTTCTCTCAGCTGCAATGTCGGTAATGACCTGTGTATCTGCCAGAATCTCATTTGTACGCTTAATCGTAGTTATAAGATGTCTTATCAGGCATGTACAGTTTATAAGCAACACCGCTACGCAGACAATGATAAGAATAAACCCTAAATCTTTTAAGGTCAAAGCTATTTCCAATACCTGCACCTCCACTCCTTGTATATATTATCTACCCAATATTAGAAAAATTCAACACATTTTACTAAAATCTTTCATAAATGTTCATTATCTCCTGCGTGTAAATTCCCCCGTTTTCTTCGTAAACATACAAAGGATCTTCAAGGAAAAGCTCAGGTCTGCCATACTTAACCGCTCTGATCAGCAGTATATTAGGTTTGCTGTTCCTGTCAGGTGATACAAATTGAAGATTCTTAGGCTCCAGTTTAAACTGCCGGCAGAAATCACATATATCCGCCAATCTGCTTGGTCTGTGCACCATAAACAGTTCTCCCCTGTCTTTTAAAAGCTCTGATGCAGTTTTTATGAAATCCTTCAGCCCTGCTGTCGTTTCATGTCTTGCTATTGTCTTGGCCTTATTACCGTTCATTATCCCGCAGCCGCCTGTCATATAAGGGGGATTTGACATGACCACATCGCAAGTGTTTTTAAGTTCGCTGAACATCTCCGTTAAATTTAAAACATCCGCATGAACAGCCTCAATCCTGCGTTCAAGTCCGTTTATAGTTATATTTCTTTTTATGCGTTCAAAAGAGTCCTTCTGTACCTCAACGGCATATATTTTATCTGCAGCAGCCTTGTGCTGGAATATAATCGGTACAATACCCGTGCCTGAACCAAGGTCAGCTGCCGTTCCGCACTTTTTTCTCCCGCTGTTCATCATTTTTGCGGCAAAATCCGCGAGAATGACCGCATCTATACCATAACAGAACTCTTCAGGTTTCTGTATAAGCTTGAGATTTCCAAAGCCTATATCATCCAAACGCTCTCCCTCTAAAACAAAGCCATCCATAAATAAAGAAATTACTCCTTTAAAAGATTTTTTATTTCATCAAGAAGCTCATCATCAATCTCATTTAAGATATCCTGATTTGTTTCCTTCTTTCTGTGATTTTCCAATCTCTTTATTTCCTTCTTTTTATAGGTGTATATATCCACGCTTAGTTTTTCCGGCTTATCCTCTGTTTTTTCTTCCAGAACCAGACGCACCTTAACTTTGTTTTCCAAGATATTGGATTCAATGACTATACCTATGCCGTCTTCAGTTTTTACACGTTCTCCTACATCAGGCATGCCTTTTCTAAGTTCCATATACACATCATTTTCGTATTTCAGGCAACACATAAGTCTTCCGCAGATACCTGAAATCTTTGTTGGGTTCAAGGATAAATTCTGTACCTTTGCCATCTTTATGGAAACCGGTTCAAATTCAGGCAACCATGTATGACAGCACAGGGCTCTGCCGCAGGTGCCTATGCCCCCCATCATCTTTGCCTCATCCCTTACTCCGATTTGTCTGAGCTCTATTCTCATTTTAAATACGCTTGCCAAATCTTTAACAAGCTCTCTGAAGTCTACTCTTCCGTCCGCAGTAAAATAGAAAATAATCTTACTGTTATCAAAAGTATATTCTACATCAATAAGCTTCATTTCAAGCTTATGCTTATTTACCTTTTCCTGACACAGCATAAGTGCTTTTTCCTTTTTCTTCAGGTTTTCTTCATGCTGCTGTGCATCCTTTTCATTTGCAATTCTAATGATTTTTTTTAAAGGAGCAACAATCTCCTTTTCACTGATTTCCTTTATATCTGATGTAACTGTTCCGTATTCCATGCCTCTGGCAGTTTCAACAATTACATTTGTTTCACTTTTGACGTCTAAATCACCGGGATCGAAATAATATACCTTTCCAGCCTTTTTAAAACGTACACCTGCAACTTTTACCATTCTTTATCCTCCAGTTTTATTACCAATTTCTTCATGGCATAGCTTACCTTTATGCCCTGATTCAGTTCTCTTCTCGCTTCTTCAATAAGCTTTACGGAATTATATAAATCTTCTTTCCTGTAATTTCTGCTTTCCCTGCTGTTGGACAACGTCATATCTCTGTAAATCATTTCCATTGAGTCCAGCAGTCTTGCCGCTTCCTGTTTTTCGGAGGCAAATTCCTCCAGTTTTGCATTTAAAAGATAAAAAGGCTCCCTTCTTAAAACCATTTTTACCAGCATACCCGCCTGTTCATTAACTCTGCCGTATTCTTCCGTTTCAAAAGGATTTATTCTGAAAACAACACACCTTGACAATATAGTCTGCACAAGATTTTCAGTGTTTTCAGAAAGCAGTATGATAATAGTACCTTCAGGAGGTTCCTCGAGAGTTTTTAATAGGCGGTTCTGCGCTCTCACAGTCATAGTATCCGCATTTTCTATTACTGCGATGTTTCTTTCCCCTGAAAACGGTTTTTTTCTCAAAGCTCTCTGAAGCTCTTCTATATCCTCATCCTTTATACTGCTGTCACCGTCTTCCGCCATTACATAATAAATATCTTCGTAAGTGCCATGGTTAATTTTATTGCATACAATACAGTTGTCGCAGCCCCTGCCTTTTTCATTTTCACATAAAACAGCCTTTATGAAAGCATCGGCCACAAGCCTTTTATCTACGCATAAATCTCCCTCGAAAATATACGCATGAGACAGCTGTTCAGATTCTGCCAGATATTCAAGCCTTGATATTAACTTGTCATTACAGCTTATTTCACTTAAAATCATGTCAGTTCTTTCTTATTTAATCAGATTTTCCAGACATTTCTCAATGTCCCTGCTTATTTCATCAATAGATTTTGAAGCATCTATACCTACTATACGTTCAGGGAACTTTTTTTCCAGATTTAAATATCCCTCAAATACCCTTTCATGGAATTCCAGTGCTTCCTTTTCAAGCCTGTCCTGCTCTTCTGTGCTGATACGGCCTTTTCCTACTGCCGGAGACAGCTTCATTAAAAATGTAATATCCGGCATACATCCCGCAACAGCATAACTGTTTATTATTTCAACGCTTTCTCCAAGTCCCCTTCCATATCCCTGATATGCGATACTTGAGTCTACGAATCTGTCACAGATTACTATTTTTCCCTTTTCAAGAGAAGGCTTAATGACCTGTGCAACATGCTGTGCTCTTGAAGCCGCATAAAGCAGGGTTTCCGTCATGTAGTCCATCTCAGTATGATTTTTATCTAAAATTATTTCTCTGATTTTTTCACTGATAACTGTTCCTCCCGGTTCCCGGGTAATTATTGTTTCTCTTCCCCTGGTTTCAAAAAACTCTCTTATCCTTTTTATCTGCGTAGATTTTCCTGAACCGTCAGGCCCCTCAATAGTAATAAACAGTCCTTCCATGATAA
>JBJETA010000065.1:0-15562 GCA_051883075.1 Anaerovoracaceae bacterium | reverse complement strand
CCTGAAAGCATTTAAAATCATGAGTACCTACGATGTACTGCGCCGCTTCCCTCATGGCATAAAAATCCAGAGGCTTCTGAATCTGATATTGATAGTTCCTGTTAAATATTTGTACTTCTTCACTGTTCAATATCCTGTATATATATTTTTTTCCCTTGGCATCGAAGCGCGCATGGAAATCTTCCGGCATGAGCTCAGCGGAAAGAATACGGATATCTCCCGCTCTGTTCACCGAATTCATTCCTCCTGCCAGAATATTGTTTGCCGCCACAAGCAGTCTGTCCTCCGGTATGCCGAAATCACCTTTAAAGCTTGCCCTCTGCCCTAAAGCATGGACCCCCGCATCAGTACGGCTTGTACCGTTTATCTGTACCGGATATCTGCACACAAGGCTAAGAACCCTTTCAAGCTCACCCTGGACAGTTCTTCTGTCCGGCTGTCTCTGCCAGCCGTGGAAATCCGTACCGTCATATTCGACGGTAATCAATATATTTTTCATCTTCAAATCCTTATTTCTTAGCTTTTGGCAGTTCTATCTGCTTGTTTTCCTTTGATTCTCTGTATAAAGTAAATTTCCTGCCGATTGCCTGCACAAACTCTGCACCAAGCTCATCTGCAAGCAGGTTTGCAGTATCTTTCGGGGACAGTTCACAGCCCTCCTGAATCTTTACTTTAACAAGCTCTCTCGCTTCAAGATTTACCTCTATCTCATTTTTTACATTTTCTGTGAGCCCGTTTTTACCTATATATACGGATGGCTCCGTTACCTGTGCCAGTCCTTTTAAAAAGCTTCTCTGTTTACTTGTAATCATGTTTGTTTTTCCTCCCGGTATATAAATATAACGATTGTTCCTTTTATAAGCCAATCCTGTTTATTTCTTGAAAATTCTCCAATTTAAGAGTTTCTACAGTATTATACAACATTTTCTTAAATAAAAGTAGTAGGAAAATTGTCTGCTTTTGTCGAAGCTATTTACAATCATTTTTCGACAGCTTAAAATGCTATGTAAGGATGAAAAGAGCTGCCGGATAAATATATTTTACTCCGGACGGTTCTGTAAAATTACTTGCTAAAGGGGGGATACCAATATGTTATTTAACAAGATACAGCACTTGCTGATACTCGCTGTATTAATATGTTTTGTTTTCATTTGCTGCCTTGCAAACTATATCTCCGTAAGCAACAAGATCATGGTGTACGAAAAAGAAGCAACAGGCCTGCTTATTTTTAACAATTCCTATGAATATTCGTTTAATCAGATTATTTCTGAAACTTTGGATTATATACAAAACGGTTCCGTATCATCACAATACAAGGTTACAAGCCACATCAAAAACTTTATGAGCTGCACAAGCATAAACCTGAAAAATATAGAAGCCTCATCCACTGTAGATCCGGATTTTTTCAACCAGCTGTCAGTCATAGGTGATTTTTATCCCGAACCGGTTCCTTCTTTTTCCCTTAATGAACAGGAAAAGGAAACCTTCAAGGCATATCTGGAAACCTACAATCAGCTTGCGGAAAGACTGCTTCAGGCTGCCAGCACAAATGATTTTTCAATTATTTTCGGTACGGAATTTACCAGCCTGAGAATGAAAAAATCAGAATACTCATCTGCCTGCGCCGTGCACTACGTACAGAGAATGAACGAAAATATATCAATGCTTAACAGCAGACTTACAACGCTGCTCAATGTCTGCGTCTTTACCGGTGTATGCATGCTGATTCTGCTTGCCCAGATATCATATATATATTTTAAACGTTCACGTAAAGCAATATACTTTAATCAGCTTTACAGCAAAGCACTGGACAACGCAAATGTCGGACTTGCCATTCTTGATACCGAAAACACTTACGAATATATAAATTCAAAATACGCAGAGCTTCTTCGCATCCAGACAGACGAAGCTCTTGGCAGGGAGGCATATTCAATCCTCCCTGACGAAATGTGTGAAATGCTTCCTTCTACAAAGGATGTTCAGAAAATAGACAATCTGTTGCTTTCCTACACCCACGAGGGGGAAACCTACTATATAAACTGCAGCCGTTTCCCTATTTACGACAACAATGACAAGAAAAAGGTTGTGAGCATTATCCAGGATTATACGGAAAGCAGAAAGAAGGATGCTGAGCTCCAGAAACGGCTTAAAGAGGTTCAGTTCTTTTCAGAAGCGAAATCTACCTTTGCGGCTAACATCTCCCATGAAATGAAAACGCCTCTTAATGTTATAAACGGTATGCTGCATATCCTCAAGGGTACTCCTTTAAATACAAAGCAGCGGGAAATCCTCGAAAAGATAGACGATTCATCTGAGCTTCTTGTAAATCTTATTAACGATGTTCTGGACATAGCGCAGCTTCATAAGTCGGAATTTACACTGTATCCTTGTGAGTTTGATTTGACGGAAATGATTGAAGAGGTGGAACAAAACTACATGCCCGCTATTGCCGGACATAAGCTTGAGTTTTTCAATGAGCTGAATTTCACTCCGCATCTGCACATCAAAGCGGATAAAGCCCGTCTCTCACAGGCGCTTTTGAATATACTGGACAATGCTTTCAAATTTACAGCTTCAGGTTATATAAAAGTTTCTGCGGAAGAGATTGAACGTTCCTCACAATCTGTTCTTCTGAGATTTTCAGTTGAAGATACCGGTCCCGGCATAGAGAAAAAAGATATACCAAGACTTTTTGAAGAATTTGAGCAGATTGAGGATCATCTTACAAAAGAACATTCCGGCACCGGTCTGGGTCTTCCTATCTGCAAGCATATAGTAAACGCAATGGGCGGTGATATATGGGTAGAAAGCAAAAAAGGTATGGGAAGCCGCTTTGTATTTACAATCTGGGCTGAACTTGCACCTTCCGTCAGCATCAAAACGGAAACTGCGGAGGTTTTAACCCAGCTGCCTGCAAACACCTGCCGCGTTCTTGTAGTAGAAGACATTGAACTCAACTATGAAGTAACAAAAAGTATGCTGGAAGAAGCAGGCATATCCTGTGATCACGCATGGGACGGTCAGGAAGCCGTGGATATGTGCGTAAGAGTTCCTGAGGACTATTATGCCGTTATCCTTATGGACATACATATGCCTAACATGGACGGATATACTGCAGCGGAGATATTAAAAACCGAAATAGGTACAACATCTCCAATCATAGCCCTCACAGCAACAAACTTCGATGAGGAAATACGTGATAAGTATGAGGGAATCATAGATGACTTTCTGGCAAAACCATTTAAATATGATGACTTTTATAATGCTATTTCGCCGTATCTGAATTTTTCCCTGCTGAAAGCTTCAGAAAGCACAGAGAGTGAGTCGGTTTATACGGCAGAGATTCGTGCCGGAGCTGCAAATCTGGGCTGCTCCGAGAAGCAGTATTTAAAGCATTACACCAAATTCAAAACAAATTATGCCAAAACCGATACTGAGCTCGAAAGGCTTCTTGCAGCGGGAAACATAGAAGAGGCTCACAGGCTTATCCATTCGGTAAAAGGATTGGCAGGAACGCTGAGTCTGTTCAATCTCCAGAAGGCTTCCAAAGAGCTTGAGGTATTTCTAAAAGACATCATGACAAATTCTTCAAAGCTGTCCTGTCTGCCTCAATACACAGCTTCGGAAGCATTTAAAAAGCTTATGGACAACTTCCGCACAGAGCTGAAAAAAATCTGCAGTTAATTTTATTATGCTTCTGCAGACAAGTATATCTTCCGCAGAAAAAAACACTGTCATTTACAGGCTACGCCCCAAAATGGCAGTGTTTTTATATTTTTTAATATACTTATTTAACTTTAAACGAGCTCTTCAGGTCAACGATTCGGTTAAATACTCTGTTTTCCTTACTGTAAAGCTTTGAATCAGCGATATAGTATCCGTGTCTGAAAAACTGGAAGCGTTCCCCTGCTTCAGCCTCTGCTACGGCAGGTTCGGCATAAGCTTCGATTTCCTTCATGGATTCAGGGTTCATGATATTTTCGCCGTTTTCATCTTCCACCATAAGATATCCGTACTGACGGATTTTAATCTTAACAGCTGTTTTAGCATCTACCCAGTGGATAGTTCCCTTAACCTTTCTTCCTTCAAATCCGCTTCCGCTTCTTGTTTCAGGATCGTAAGTGCACAGAAGCTCTTTAATGCTTCCGTCTTCATTTTTAACCACTTCATTGCATGTGATAAAATATGCGCCCTTAAATCTTACTTCATTTCCCGGGAACAGTCTGAAATACTTTTTAATAGGAACTTCCATGAAGTCATCGCCGTCAACATAAAGTTCTCTTGAGAAAGGCACCATTCTGTTTCCCATCTCAGGAACCTCCTTGTTGTTCTCTATCTCCATTTCCTCTGTTTTGTCTTCAGGATAATTTGTTATGATGACCTTGATAGGATTTTCCACTACATTTCTGCTCTGCACCTTAGTCTTCAGGTCTTCTCTGACGCAATGTTCAAGAAGAGCTATATCAACCATGCTGTTTGCCTTTGATACTCCGATTCTTTCACAGAAATCCCTTACGGCCTCAGGAGTATATCCCCTTCTTCTGAGTCCCGCAATGGTAGGCATACGCGGATCGTCCCAGCCTTCGACAGTACCGTCATCAACCATGGCCTTAAGGTATCTTTTGGACATTACCGTGTTGGTAAGGTTAAGTCTTGCGAACTCAATCTGCTGAGGCGGTGTTTCCCACCAGCCCAGTGTATTTAATACCCAGTCGTAAAGCGGTCTGTGATCCTCAAACTCAAGTGTGCATATTGAATGGGTAATACCCTCAATAGCGTCCTCAATAGGGTGTGCAAAGTCATACATAGGATAGATGCACCACTTGTCACCTGTGTTGTGATGTGATGTATGCGCTATTCTGTAAATAACAGGGTCTCTCAGGTTGATGTTAGGAGAAGCCATATCTATCTTGGCTCTCAACACCTTTTCCCCATCACCGTATTTTCCCTCGCGCATTTCCTCAAACAGCTTTAGATTTTCTTCTATGCTTCTGTTTCTGTAAGGGCTTTCTTTTCCCGGCTCCTTTAAGGTTCCTCTGTACTCTCTTATCTGGTCCGCATTTAAGTCACAGACAAATGCCTTGCCCATTTTTATAAGTTCAACAGCAGCCTCATACATCTTGTCAAAATAATCTGAAGCCCAGAGTCTTTTGTCCCACTGGAAGCCAAGCCATTTTACATCTTCTTCAATAGAATCCACGTATTCCACATCTTCCTTGACAGGATTTGTGTCATCATATCTGAGATTGCACTTTCCCCCGTACTTCTGCGCAGTTGAGAAGTTCAGGCAAATTGATTTTGCATGTCCTATATGAAGATATCCGTTAGGTTCAGGCGGAAAGCGCGTGTAAACCTCTTTATCCCCGTATCTCTTTGTTTCCAAATCTTTATCTATAATATTATGAATAAAATTGGAAGCACTCTGTGTTTCTGCCCCTTCGGCATTCACAGTTCTGTCAAGCTCTGCCATAACTCTTCCTCCTAAAAATTATGTTTCTACATATTATATACCTTAACAACTTAGTATATCATTAACCATAAACATTGCGCAAGGCGAAAGTATCTCAGAAGCTTATAATAAAATCCGTCAAAATTCCATAACAAGACCACAGCATAGCTGATTTACAATATCTCCTAACTCCTCCTGCAGGATCTTATAGGCTTTTTCTCCCGTGCAGTGTCCGGTATAGATATGCTTTATTCCCGTTTCTTTTATTTCACGGGCCAAATTTCTCACATATTCCTCAGACTTGTTGTACAAGTGGAAGCCTCCAATCAGCGCCAGCACCTTTTCCTTCGGAAAAAGGGCGGAAATTTCCTGAATGATTTTATCCGCGCCCCCATGAGAGCAACTGTTAAAGATAACAAGACCCTGAGGAGTGTCAATTACAAGACTTTGTTCATGGTCAAAGGAATCCGCCTTCCATCCGGAAGGTGTTTTCAAATACATATGCTCCCTTTTACCGATTGAAGCTCTGCCTGAAGCCCTGTGCGGAATCAGCATTACACCATCTGCGATAGTGTAATCCCCGGAAACCTTTATAAATCTGTCACTATATTTTTCCAGAATTCCCTTCGGTATACCTATATAATGCCTATACAGGAATCTTTTTTCATACACGTTGTCTGATACCGCTTCCCGAATGTAAAACTTCGCTTTTTTATTTGCCTTGAAAAATCCCTCCATGCCGTTTGCATGGTCATAGTGGGCATGGGACAATACTGCGTAGTCGGCATCCGACACGTCAATGCCCAGCTTCCGGGCATTTTCCAGAAATAAATCGGAGCCACCGGCATCAATAAGTATGTTTTCTTTTCCGGTTTCAATATAAATGGATAAGCCCCATTCGCCACGCAGCCCGTCTTTTTCAATATTATCTACTATAACGGTCGCTTTCATGTGCTTTACCTCTTTAAATTTTATCGCAATCAAAATAGTTCTTTCAGCAGACAATGATTATTATAATTCATTTACAGTCCACGTAAACTCGTAGTCATCCGGAAGTATATAATTATCTGGAAGATTTATATTTTCAGCTGTAATTTTGTTTTCTCCCACCATAACGATTATTGTTACTGTCGCTACATCATCATCAGACACTGCGTTTGTAATTGTTGGTTCCGGTACTGAAAGATAGTCAGTTTTGCCTTTATTACTAAGAGCTTCTACTTTACTAGGGTCTTTTGGGTCAGCTACAGTCCATGACAGTTCTGCCTCAATAGGTGAAATTGTCACATTGAAAGTGCCGCTTAAAACGTCTCCTTCTCCTGTTTCGGGAACAGCAAAATAAGTATACGTTCCTGTGTCAGCTACTACAGATACCAAAACATTAGAGCTTGACATAAGCCGTTCACCTGACTCGCTACTTATGTAATCCTCAAAAGCTAAAATTTCTGCGTCTCCCGAAGACTCTTGTTCTTCTTTATATGATTCATATGAAGTTGCATATCCCTGTACCTCTTCCTTTGTTATACTTTCCCCACCAATTTGAGTGAACATTATATAACCATCAAGTCCGTTCGTGCTTGCAATAAGCGGGTGAGAGATTCCATCATATGGTCCCGTATATCCTGTAACAGATATTGCAGATGTATTTCCGCTGTTATTGTTGTTTGAACCGCTGCTGCCGCCTCTTGAGCCTCCGCCTCCGGATGCTGCCGGTGCAGATTCAAATACCTGGTCAACCTCTTCAAAGTCGCTCTTTTCCCGGGACTCTTCTATTTCCTTGTTGGCCTGTTCCATTTCTTTCATGTTCTCCGCTATCTGCTCATTCAGAATTTTCTCAGCGTCCTCAAGAGCCTTCTTTTCCTCCTGAATATCTTCTTCTACGATGCTACCGTTTTCCTCTGCAGCCTTCTGCAGTTCATCTTCAGTCAAGTCCTTCCCAAGGATTGTATTTTTAATCAAAATCTCCTTGTTAACCCTTTCATATAACTGAGGTTCAGTCATATTCATTGCCGCCTCAAGCTGCACCGCGCCCTGATTTACAGCTTCGATTTCAAGGACTGCCTTAAGTCCAAACCCCTGAATATCTTCAAGCTTTGCCTTCTCAATCTTTACAAGTTCTGTATTGTCTCCCCCGGTCGCTTCATTTTCTCGGCTTACTATGGTTGCTTTTTCGCCTGCTACCAGTACTGTTACAGTATCTTTGGTTTTTATTTCAAGGCTTCCGTTTAACAAAACAATCTCCGTTTCTTGTATTGTTACTCTTCCCTCTAAAATCTCCAGATTGCTATACTCCTTTGCATTGTGAACGTACACTATTCCTCTTGTACCTCTTACTCCGGTAGTCATATTGCTTGTCTTTATATTCAAAGACTCGTTTCCGGAAAGCTTCTTTGGCACGTCAAAAAGAATTTGGCCGCTTTTCACCTTCAGCTCGATTTTCTTGCCGGATTTTTCTACTGCAACCTTTGTGTTTGAGTCCATCTTTACAGCCTTTGTATCATCCAGATTTATATAGCAGTATGATTCCTGCGCTGTGGCAACCTTATATCCGTTTGCCAGCCTCATGTCATTTTTAGCTTTTATATTTTCTCCTTTGTTGTCTGTAATACCAACTGTTCCCTTTGTACCGGCTATCTTCATCGAAGTAGCCTGAGCATTATTTCCTGCAAAAGCAAGAGAAGTCGTCAGACTGAACAGCATAATTACAGCAGTCAAAAGGCTTATTATCTTTTTCATTGTTACTCCCCATTTCCATAGATACTTGCACATCTTATATAAGTCCTGATTTTTCAAAATTAAATATTATCTGGGCAACCTCCGCACGGGTTGCTGTATCATTTGGTGCAAGATTCCCATCCTTGCCCTTTATGATTTCATGTCCTACAGCCCATGCCACTGCATCATCTGCCCAGCCGGCTACCGCCGCTGAATCAGGCATACTTGACATGTTTACCCTTGCTTCAGAAGATATTGATACATCTCCACCCAGCATCTTTGTATAGTTGTACATAATCACAGCCATCTGCTGACGTGTAATAGCATTGTTCGGCGCAAACATGCCATAACCCATACCGTTTACTATGCCATTGTCTGCAGCCCAGGCTGCGCTTCCCGCATAATACTGATTGCTGTCCACATCAGTAAATGCAGCATCTCCGTTTATTATTTCACCGCTGTTTGCATATTGGAAATGTCTGCCCATAACAATTACAAACATTCCTCTTGTCATGCTTGCCTGAGGTGAAAAAAGGGTATTTTCTATTCCGTTGAAAAATTCACGCTCATATACATAATTTACAGCATCCTTATACCAGGAGCCTTCATTTACATCAGTAAATACCTGAACAGCTGCCGGTCTGTCTGCTTTTTCTGCCAGATTGATTTTCTGAATTCCCGAATCCTGGTCTGCAACATATAAGAAGCCATCCAAGTAACACATTGCCACAGGCTCTCCCGGAAATGCTTCCATATTAAGAGCGTCTGCCATTAGAACTGTGCTTACAATGCCGTTTTTTATCATTTTGATTGCATTGTTTCCGCAATCACCAACAAACACCGCACCTGTCTTTGAATCAAGAGCAAGTCCTATTGGGTTTGAAAAAACAGTTTCATTCTCATCTCCTGCCACATCAAACAGCTTCTTTTCCTCTATTGAATATCTGACTACTCTGTGATTGCCTGTGTCGGCAATATATAAAGAGCCATCCAGCCATGCAAGTCCCATTGGTGCTGAAAGTCCGCTTACAAGAGTTGTTACCTTGCCCTTTTTATCCATCATACGTACTGCATTGTTACCTGTATCTGCAATGTACAGGTTTCCATCCTCGTCTGTTGCAAGTCCTGTAGGTCTGTTAAATGCAGCACCTTCTCCTACTCCATTAATCAAATCAGCCTTTCCGCTTCCTGAAAGGGTACGGGTGATTTTTGGGGTAACAAGTCGTATTACATTGTTTCCTGTATCACTTACTGCATAACCATTTGAGTATTTTACAATGCAAGTAGGCTTTTCAAAAAGCGCATGCAGGTTTGCCCCATCAAGATATCCGCCAAAGGCCTCTCCGTATTCATTATCCACAAGAGTTGCCCCTGCCAGAGTTTCCCAGAATCCGTCTGACCCAAGTCTTACTACTCTGTTTCCATTCTGTTCAACTGCAGTTATCGTTCCGTCTTCTTCCACAATTACTCCACTGGCATTTCTAAGACTGTTTCCAACCATATCAGCAAAAGAAAATGTGAAGGATGTTAAAATTAATACTGCAGACAAACACACGACAAATACTTTTTTCATTGGTTTTCTCCCTTTTTAAATTAGTTCATCTAATATCAAAACCTCAAAGCCCTCTGCCTTGCCTTTTAGCCTAACTGAGTCACCAAGGGATGTGGTTTTTGCACGATTTCCAAGTATATCTGCAACCGCTCTGCTTATATATACTGTCTGAGCAGGTGCATTTGATTCAAGTCTAGATGCGGTGTTTACTGTGTCTCCTATGGCAGTAAAATCCATGCGCTCCTTTGCTCCAATATTTCCAACTACCGCAGGTCCGCAGTGTACGCCAACACCAAAGCCTACTCTTCTTCCAAACTTCTTTTCAAGCTCATCAGTAAGTGCAACTGCGCCTTGAACCATATCCATAGCCGCTTTGCATGCCTTGTATACATAGTCATCCTGCTTAAGCGGAGCATTCCAGAAGGCCATAGTACAGTCGCCTACAAATTTGTCCAGTGTTCCTTCATTTTGCATCACGCAGTCTGTTGTAAGCTGCAAATAATCATTCAAAATTGCTACTACCTGCTCCGGCTCCATAGCCTCTGACATGGTTGTGAATCCTCTGATATCTACGAAAAGCACGGCAATATCTACATTCTTTCCCCCAAGTCCAAGGGCTGATTCATCTTCCTTCAGAAGTTCCTTTACTACTCCGGGAGCCACATATTTGCTAAATACCTTTGTTACGCGTCTCTTTTCAACAGCCGCCGTTATATAATGCAAAGCAATATCAGCTATGGCGATTAAACTTACCAAGAGTGGGACATAAAGAGGATTGATTATGATTCCCTGGTTTGACAGTAATTTGCAGACTAAAATCCATCCGGGTGCAAATATTACCCAGCCTGCCACTGTGACACCAATTCCAAACTTTGGCAACAATAATGCCAGTGCTATGCCGATTATGCATAGCAGCGCTTTTATATATCCCCCGTTTACCTCTTCAGGCCATTCATCGTTTAAATATGCCTGCACCATGTTTGCCTGGATTTCAACACCAAACATATTTTCATCATGGGAAATTGCTGTTTTATAGTTGTCTTGAAGAGTTGCATCATATGGTCCCACAAGAACAATTTTATCCTTGAAGTAATCTCCTGTTACCTCTCCTGACAAAATATCACTTACAGATATGCTTTCAGAAAAATCTCCGGGCATGCCACTGTACCTGATGTATGGCAAATCAGCCTTTCTTTCAGGCTGCTCCTTTGCTTCTATGCCCAGACTTTCGCAGTACTGTTCATAAAGCTCTCTGGCAAAGGACTGATACCTGATTTCCCCAAATTCATATGGTATATCAACGTATTGCATCAGATGTCTTATCACGCCGTCGTTGTCATAAACTGCATTTATATGTCCTGTTCTTACCACCTCTTCAAGCTCACTGAAAGGGCCGTCCCAGGCCTGAACAACAGTGTCTACATGAAAGTTGCCACCGCTTTCAACTATGTCATTGTCAAAAATAGCATCACAGGCCACTACAACATTTCCACCTGCTGCGCAGGCTTCCACAAGGCTGCTGTCGTTTGCTTCATCGCTGTATCCTGCATAAACTACATCAAGACCGATTGCAGCCGGCTTGGCTTCAGTATCTTCATTTAACTTTTCAACGACCTGTGCATAAACATTTCTTTTCCACGGCAAATTACCTATATCATTCAGCGCTGCCGAATCAATATTTACAAGAACTACCGTCCCATCCAGAACCTGTCGCTTCTGGTACAGCTTGTCCCCAAGGGATGCATCTGCTTCGTAGAACAGATTCAAATTACACATAAGAAAGGCTATCAGCCACACTGCCAGTAGAATCCCTCTGTTCCTTGTAAGTGATTTCTTATTTTTTTCCTTCATTTTCAATTCCCCTAAACGGATTTGGCTTTAAGAGATTTCCAATTAAGCGATTTCTCCTGCTCCGCTCTTTTTAAACAGTTCCAATATTTCTTTGTCGATTTTGCCTTCCCTGTCAGCCATATCATCAAGTATGGAAAAGGCTTTTTCGATTGGCATAGGTGGTTTATATGGTCTGTCTCTTGCTGTAAGAGCATCAAACACGTCAAGTATTGTAAGAAGACGTACATTTCTGTCCAATTCATCTTCTTTTTTGTGCTTTGGATATCCTGTTCCATTTAGAAGTTCGTGATGATCACTTGCCCACCTTGGAATGTTCAAATCCTCTGCAGGGAATTCCATTTCTCCAAGAAGCTTGGCTGTCATAACAACATGATTTTCCATAATTTTTCTTTCGTCATCGGAAAGTGTGCCTTTTCTGATTGAAAGAAGCTTATATTCCTCATCGCTTATCCATGGTTTTGTTTCTATGCTGCCATCATCAGCTTCATCTGCATATGTATTTTCAACATACGGAGCAAGCAGTGACAGTTTTTCATCAGGCAGGAAACCTGCTTTGTTTATGTCATCTATCAATCCGTGCCCTTCTGAAAGAAGGTCTTTTCTTCTAAGATATTCTTCCTCAGAAATATTTTTCTTTAGGAAGTTTAATTCATCCAGTTTTGCTATGTATTTAAATCTGTTATGTATTTCTTTTTCTCTTCCGTTCAGCCTTGTTTCCTTATTCATGACCTCAAGAGGTGTAACCAGCTTTCCTATATCATGAAGCTGAACCGCCATGATAAATCTTCGCTCGTCCTCAGGTGATACTTTCCAGCCCTGACCTGTTTTGTTCATCCATTCAATAAATCTCTTACCGTATACTGCCATATTTTTTGAGTGATTTGCATTGTATGGTGTCAGTGCGTCGATGGCTGTAGACATAACAGAAACCAGACTGTCTAAGGTTCTCTGCAGCTGTCGTGAGTAGTTATGGTTTGTCAGGCAAATAGCAGCCTGACTGGCGATGGACATAACAACCTCTGTATGCCAGTCTGTAAATGGCACAACTTCTCCTTTATCAGACATTGCGTTTATAAACTGCATCACTCCTATGATGTTTCCCTTATCATCCTCCATAGGGATAACAAGCATGGAGCAGGTTCGATAACCTGTCATCCGGTCATATCTTCTCGGCCCGGAGAAATCCAATGAGTCATGATGCACATATACATCATCAATCTTGAAAACCTTGCGATCCATGGCACATCTTGCACAAACATTCTCCTTTTTCAATGGAACATTTGGCAAATCTATACTGCCATTGTCTCCTCCCTTTCTGATGCCCTGAGACCTTGTTATCATCACACGAAATTTGAGACTATCATCTTCCAGAGTATAAAGTGTACCACCATCACAATTCACAATATCCATAGCCGAATCAAGAATTGTATCATATAATTTGCTCTCTTCTTTGATATTTGAAAGAGCAACTCCAACGTCCAGGAGCTTTTTTACAATCACATCACTCATAATTCAATAACTTCTCCTTCTCGTCCAAAGCTTATGTTTGGAAACTCTGTACTCAGCGCAAATTCTGCTTCTTTAAGCGTTTCATCAGTATGCCCCGGAGCATGATGAATAATCTTTGTCACTTTTGCTCCTGCTTCCTTTCCTATTTCTGCAGTTAATTTCCATGCGGAGTGTCCAAAGCCTTTCTGCTTTTCATATTCCTCCATAGAATACATACCATCCATAAGCAGAATATTGCATCCTTCTGAAAAGGCTTTTAACCTTTTATCTGCCTCCTGATTTTGTCCTGCTTCATAATCTCCAACATGAACAACGCTGTCACCATTTTTAAAGGTTAGTTTAAATATATCTATATCATTGGGATGTACTCCGGATATTGATGCAACCTTTACATCCCCAAGATAAAATTCTCCCTCCGGAATCCTATGAAATTTCACTTTATCACAAAAAAACTCCGGTGTAACAGGCCATACCGGCGGCCGCATAATCATGTTAATGCTTTCCTTAATGTCCACACCTCCATGTTCCGAACCATATATATCAATCTCAAGCTCTCCGTTGAACATCTCCGGGAGCATCATCAATCCCTGTATATGATCCAAATGGACATGAGAAATCAAAACGGACAATTTTTTAACGGAATCAGGCAATTGCTTTCTCACATTTAGAAAACCTGTCCCTGCATCTATTACAATTGCGTGCTCCGTTTTCTGTCCCTCCTGTTGGCTGTAAGCTGCCATACAGCTTGTAGCACAACCAAATTCTTTAAATTCTTCTCCGGATACCGGAATCGACCCTCTTAGGCCTAACAATACAATTTTATTTTTCATTTTTCTCATTTTTTCATATTTGTCAAATTTCGAAATTTTTCGTCTAAAAACGCCTATATTATACACTACTTTAAGAAAAATTAAAATACAATATTTAACCTCACTTATTTACACATCTATTATAAATAGAATATAAAAATTTCTTTATTTATCATTTAGAAATGGTTTAAAAGAACTTTATATGGTATAATGAGTGGAAATTTAAAGGCTAATTAACCTATTTGAAAAAAGAGGAATATATATGTTAACAGGAAAAACAGTTATACTCGGAGTTTCAGGCGGCATTGCCGCATATAAAACGGCATACCTAGCCAGTGCATTGAAAAAGCAGCATTGCGATGTCCACGTGATAATGACCAGAAATGCCTGTGAATTCATCACTCCGCTTACTTTTGAAACTCTGACGGGAAATAAATGTATCACAGATACTTTCGACAGGGATTTTGAATTTGATGTGAAGCACATATCTCTTGCTAAAAAGGCCGACTTAATCATGGTTGCACCTGCTACTGCCAATGTCATGGCAAAGCTTGCCCACGGCATAGCTGACGATATGCTTACAACAACAATACTTGCATCAAAAGCAAAGAAGCTTATTTCTCCTGCTATGAATACGAACATGTATCAGAATCCTGTCACTCAGGATAACATGTCAGTTTTGAGAAAATACGGCTTTGAAATAATCGAACCTGCTACCGGACTCTTAGCTTGTAACGATGTCGGGGAAGGCAAGATGCCTGAGCCATCTGTTCTATTGGAATATATACTGAAAGAACTGGCTTTTGAAAAGGATCTGGAAGGAAAAAAGGTTATCGTTACCGCAGGCCCGACGCAGGAAGCTATCGACCCTGTCCGCTATATAACAAATCATTCTACCGGCAGGATGGGATATGCAATCGCAAAAGCATGTATGCTACGGGGTGCCGAGGTTACACTGGTAAGCGGTCAGACCGCTATAGAGCCACCTATGTTTGTTGAAACGGTAAATATAACCTCTGCCGAAGATATGTTTGAAGCGGTCACATCGAGATTTGAAACTGCCGACATGGTTTTTAAGGCTGCCGCGGTTGCTGACTATACGCCTGCCGTTACTTATGACAACAAGGTAAAGAAAAAGGACGGTGACATGAGTATAGCGCTTACAAGGACAAAGGATATACTCAAACATCTGGGTTCTGTAAAAAAAGACGGGCAGGTTATATGCGGATTTTCCATGGAAACGGAAAATATGCTTGAAAACTCAGCAGCAAAGCTTGAAAAGAAAAACGTAGATATGATAGTTGCAAACAATCTTAAGGTTGAAGGTGCAGGCTTCGGCACCGAAACTAATATTGTAACCGTTATCACTAAAGACGGCTACGAGGAACTTCCTATCATGTCAAAGTTTGATACTGCCAACGCTATCATAGACAGGGCACTGGCATTGGGCGAAAAGCAGAAAAAAAACAAGTAAATATATCAGAAACAATACCAAAAGCCGCAGTGAGATATTTTGTCACTACGGCTTTTGTTTTATTTATATAATTATTTTTGATTTAGGAGACATTAAACATTTTTATTATTATGGTATTTTATGTTATTCAAAAGTAATAACCGTTCCGGTCTTTCCTTCCAAAGCATCGATTGCCTTGTCCAGAGATGTAATAATAGCCTTCT
>JBJETA010000064.1:0-15625 GCA_051883075.1 Anaerovoracaceae bacterium | reverse complement strand
CAGAAAGGTGAAAGAAATGAAAAGTGAATTTGCAACATACCATCCTGTCATAAATTTTATGTATTTTGCCCTGGTTCTGGTATGCTCCATGTTTTTTATGCACCCGTTATGCCTGACTATTTCGTTATCGTGTGCATTTGCATATTATGTGAAGTTAAAAGGCGGAAAAGCAGTAAAAACAGGGATTTTTTATATGCTGCCGATGATGATTATGGCAGCACTTATAAATCCGGCATTTAACCACGAAGGAGCAACCATCATTAAATACCTGTCTACCGGAAACCCGCTTACTCTTGAATCAATTGTTTACGGTTTTGCGGCAGCGGCCATGCTGGCGGCTGTTATTCTCTGGTTTGGATGCTATAACGTCATTATGACTTCGGACAAGTTCATATATCTGTTTGGACGGGTAATTCCTGCTTTATCACTTATTTTATCAATGGCTCTGCGGTTTGTGCCAAAGTTCAGGGCACAGATAACGGAAATTTCAAATGCACAAAGATGTGTGGGAAGAGATGTGTCAGACGGGAGCATCATTCAAAGAGCGAGACACGGGATTACCATTTTGTCGATTATGATTACCTGGGCACTGGAAAATTCCATCGAAACTGCTGATTCAATGAAGGCAAGGGGATACGGACTGCCGGGAAGGACGGCATTTTCTATATACCGGTTTGATAAAAGAGATAAAAAAGCTTTGACTGTAATAGGCGGACTTGGGATTTACGTTATTGCGGGAGCTGTACTTGGGGGAGCATATTTCAGATATTTTCCTACTATGAAGGGAGCCGGAATGAACTTTTTTACGGTAACAGTATTTCTGGCATATTTTTTTATGTGCATATCGCCGGTGGCAATAGAGTTTTGGGAGGACAGAAAGTGGAAAAAATTACAATCAGAAATCTGACATTCACATACCCTCGGCAGGCAGAACCTGCTTTGAAGCATATTAATCTTACTGTAAATCCCGGAGAGTTTGTGACGGTCTGCGGAAAATCGGGCTGCGGAAAATCCACTCTCCTGAAGCATTTCAGAAGCAGTCTTGCACCTCACGGAACGGGAACAGGCGGTGTATTTCTGGGTGATGAAGAAATACGTACCATGGATCAGAGAAAACAGACGGAGCGAATAGGGTTTGTATATCAGTCACCTGACAATCAGATTGTTACAGACAAGGTATGGCATGAGCTGGCCTTCGGACTGGAAAGTCTGGGCTGCGGTACAGCAGAGATAAGGGGAAGAGTTGCGGAAATGGCATCTTTTTTCGGCATACAGACGTGGTTTCATAAAAAAACTACGGAACTCTCGGGGGGACAGAAGCAGCTTCTGAATCTGGCATCTGTTATGGTCATGCAGCCGCAGGTGCTGATTCTTGATGAACCTACAAGCCAGCTTGATCCCATAGCTGCGGCAGATTTTCTGGAAACTATTAAAAAAATAAACAGAGAGCTGGGGACAACCATTATCCTCACGGAGCACAGGCTTGAAGAGGCACTTCCGATGTCGGACAGAGTCATAGTTATGGACGGTGGAAGTATTATTGCAGAGGGTGAACCTAAATTAATCGGTAAAAAGCTTAAGGAAATGGGACATGATATGTTCATTGCCATGCCGGCGCCCATGAGAATTTATGCTGCAGTTGAAAATAATCTGGAATGCCCGGTAACAGTCAGGGAAGGCAGGTACTGGCTTGAGGAAATGGCCGGGCAGAATAAGATAAGAAAAGAATTTCTGTCCGAAACCACGGGGGAAAATAAACGTGGCATAAAAAAATCCACCCGGGATAAAAATGAAAAAGCCTTTATAAGCATGAATGAAATATGGTTCAGATATGAGAGAGAGGGGCAGGACATAGTAAAAGGTCTTTCTGCTGATATTTATAAGGGTGAATTTTTTGCCATAGTCGGAGGCAACGGTACGGGAAAAAGCACAACACTGTCTCTGCTGGCAGGATTAAGAAAACCATACAGAGGAAACATAATGATTGACGGCAGACCTGTGACAGAGGCTTTAAAAGGGGAAAAAACAGGAAGGCGTATAGGTGTTCTGCCTCAGAATCCGCAGTCACTGTTCGTAAAAAAAACGGTGGAGCTTGATTTGTATGAGATGCTTTCGGGCAGAAAAATATCAAAAGAGGAACAGCAAAGAAGAGTGAAAAGAGTTGTTAGGCTCTGCGAGCTTCAGAATCTGCTGCAGATGCATCCCTATGATTTGTCGGGAGGAGAACAGCAGCGTGCAGCTTTGGCAAAGGTGCTGCTTCTGAATCCGGAGATTCTTCTTCTGGATGAGCCTACTAAAGGTCTTGATGGGCATTTCAAGGAAAAGCTTGCACATATATTTAAAAAGCTTAAAGCAGGCGGTGTTACGCTTGTAATGGTTTCGCATGATATAGAATTCTGTGCGGAGCATACAGACAGGTGTGCGATGTTCTTTGACGGACAGATAACAAGCATAGATGAGCCGAGAGAGTTTTTTAAAGGGAAAAACTTTTATACAACGGCCTCAAGCAGAATGGCAAGAAGCATATTGCCGGATGCTGTTCTTCCGGGCGATATAATCGAAGCCTGTGGGGGAATATGTGAGGAAAAAAGCTGTGGGGATATAGATATTGACGAAATCCTTTATGATATGGGAGCAGAGGAAAACAAAGAAGAAACTGTTAAAAAGGACAATATTTATGACCTTCATCCAAAAGACAGGGGGAAAAAGCTGACGCCGTTCCGTATAGGCATTTCCGTACTGGCGTTTATAAGTCTGCTGCTTACGTATTATTTTATGGGAGAAATGTTCACCGACTACCGTATGTATCTTGTCAGGCTTCTTATGGTAATTGAGACAGGTATAGGACTTGCATCTGTTTTTCCCGGTAATGACCTGGAGCTTCCGGACCATTCAGTCCAGACGGAAGCAGGTGGGCGCAGGCTTGACAGGAGAACTGTGATGGCTGCTACGCTGATATTGATAGCTATACCGTTTACGATTTATTTCGGAATATTTTATCTTGAAAACAGAAAATATTATTTTATAAGCCTGATGGTTATCCTTGAGTGCATGCTGCCTTTTGTGGTATCCTTTGAGAATAAAAAACCTCAGGCAAGGGAACTTATGGTTATAGCGGTATTATGTGCGATAGCAGTGGCAGGAAGAGCGGCTTTTTTTATGCTGCCACAGTTTAAGCCCGTTATAGCTATAGTGATAATATCGGGAGTATGTTTCGGAGGAGAAGCGGGATTTCTGGTGGGAGCAGTAACTGCATTCGTTTCAAATATGTTCTTTGGACAGAGTCCTTTGACCCCGTGGCAGATGTTTGCATACGGTATGGCAGGTCTTATTGCGGGTATTTTCTTCCGAAAAGGTCTGCTTAGGAAAACAAAAGGCTCACTCTGTATATTCGGGGGACTGGTAACCTTCTTTGTCTGCGGATTTCTGCTTGATACAGGCTCCGGTCTGACATGGCTGAGGGAACCAAGCATAGAAGCCATGATTCCGTATTATATGACGGGAGTTGTGTTTAATCTGATTCATGCTTTTGCCACTATATTCTTTTTATGGTTTGCAGCCGAACCGTTTATAGAAAAGCTGGACAGGATAAAGATTAAATACGGTTTGATAAATAATTGAGAAAGTCAGGAAAATATATATGCTTAATTTGATAAATATCCCGCTGGTAAGCGACCTTATTTCGGAATATGGGGATTTAAGGGGACTGAAAGAATACTGCAGAAAAAACGGAATAGACGGAATAGAAGGAATATGGGGTTATGAAGATTTGGATTACCTGAATGAAAAAGAACTGATACACGGCTGGCATCTGATTTTTTTCTGTGACTGGCTGGACTTTTGGAAACAGGATGAAAGAGCTCTTGCAAAAAAGTTTGGAAGCCGCGAAATCCGGGAAGCTTTTTATATGGGAAAGAACAGGAATGATTTTATTAAGCTGTTTGCCGATGACCTGGAAAGAGCAGAACGGGCGGGTGTTAAATATGTGGTGTTTCATGTATCTGATGTTTCAATAGAAGAATGTTATACTTACGATTGGCTGCATTCTGATGAAGAGGTCATAGACAATGCTGTGGAGATGATAAACCTGTTGCTTGATGGTAAGGATTATGACTTTGATTTCTTAGTTGAAAACCTGAACTGGCCGGGATTTTCCATGACAAAACCGGATATGACCAAAAGACTTATGGATGGGATAAATTACAGAAAAAAGGGAATTATGCTGGATACAGGACATTTAATGTGCTCGGACAAAGAAATATGCAGTCAGGACGAAGGTATAGAATATATCCTTGAAAACCTTGAAAAGCATGGTGATTTATGCAAGTATATAAAAGGAATACATCTGCACCAGTCTGTAAGCGGCAGATATGTCAAAGAAAATACAGGATTTCTGCCGGAGCTTCCGGAGGATTATTTTGAGAGATTTGAGCTGTGTTATAAGCATATACTTAAAATAGATACCCACAGGCCTTTTTCTACAGGACGAGTTGCGGAAATTATAAATTTTATAAAGCCTGAATATGTAGTCCATGAGCTTTCGGCTCAGGGAAAGGAAGAAAAGCATACCGCTGTCATGACACAAATGGCGGCACTGGGCATGAAAAAGGAGAAGAAATGTTTTACAGAGTAGAAAAACTAATGAACGAAGTGGACGTGGAAAGGTATGTTGAAGAATTTGTAAATGTTGAAGAATTTCTTGAATACTGTAAGAAATGTTCAAACTTTGCAAGCAAATGGTCCTGTCCTCCGTACGACTTTGATGTAATTGAATACTGGAAGCAGTATAAAACGCTTCTTATTCTGGGATACAAGATTATTTTTGATGAAGATACTGTTTCAAAAGAGTATACAAAAGAAGAAATAGACAGGATTACAGCTGAGGTTTTAGGTGAGCAGAAAAAGCTGATAACCGAAGAACTTTATGCGCTGGAAGAAAAGACAGAAGGGAGCGTAAGCCTTTCGGCAGGCTACTGCAATCTGTGCGGAGACAGGGCAATCACAGAGAACAGCTGCACCAGAAAAGAGTGTCCGGACGGATGTGCTGCGGAGCTGTGCAGGCATCCGGATAAACTGAGGTACAGCATAGAAGCACTGGGCGGAAATGTGGGAAAAACCTGTAATAAAATCCTGCATGATGAAATAGAATGGATTGAAGAGGGCAGACTTCCGTCCCATTTTCTTTTGATCGGAGGTCTGTTAAAAAAATAAATAAAAACATCTGAAAGCTGTTGACAACATTTTGGACAAGTGGTATCATATTGAAGATTTGAGCAGGAATAAGTCGACAGACGGCGAAGCTTGGAGAAATCAATACAATAAGAAAGAGAGGAAAAGATATGTTCATGACATTTGAAGATTTTATATCAGAAGAAATAAACATTGAAGAAGCATCAGCGTATCCTTCCTTTTTTGAACTTGTATGTTTGTTCCCCATTTCAGGAAAGCCTTCTCTTTCCGAAACTTCATTTTTGCTTGATGAAATTGATATTTTTTAGCCTTCCTTTTTTGGAAGGCTTTTTTTTTGAGCATTCCGGGAGACGGAGTGCGGAACAGGAAAGGAGAAAAAATTATGTTAAAAGGCAGAAGCTTATTGGAACCAATGGATTTTTCAATCGAGGAATTAAACGAAATATTTGATCTGGCAGATAGAATTATTGAAAATCCGGAAAAATATATGAAGGTTTGCGACGGAAAGTTATTGGCAACACTTTTTTATGAACCAAGTACAAGAACAAGATTCAGCTTTGAGGCTGCCATGCTGAGACTTGGCGGACAGGTAATTGGTTTCTCTGAACCTAATTCAAGCTCCGTTGCTAAGGGTGAAAGCATATCGGACACAATCAGGACAATCGCATGTTACGCAGATATAGCTGTTATGAGACATCCTAAGGAGGGTGCGCCTAGAGTTGCATCATACAGCACTGACATGCCGTTAATCAATGCAGGTGATGGCGGTCACAAGCACCCAACTCAGACATTAACAGACCTTCTTACAATCAGAAGAACCATCGGAAGATTTGACAATATCACAGTAGGATGCTGCGGAGACTTAAAGTTTGGCAGAACGGTACATTCATTAATCGAAGCATTATCAAGATACAAGAATGTTAAGTTCATTCTTATTTCACCGGAAGAATTAAGAATCCCTGATTATGTAAGAAAAGAAATCTTAATCAAGAACGGTATTGAATTCGAAGAAGTAAGAAGTATGCAGGAAGCTTTACCAAAACTGGATGTTCTTTATATGACAAGAGTTCAGAGAGAAAGATTCTTCAATGAAGAAGACTACATCAGACTAAAGGACACATATATCTTAGACAAGGCAAAGATGAAGTTAGCTCCGGAAAACATGATTGTTCTTCATCCGCTTCCAAGAGTAAATGAAATAGCGGTAGAAGTTGACGAAGATCCAAGAGCAATGTATTTCCCACAGGCTAAGTATGGTATGTTCGTAAGAATGGCTTTAATCATGAGCTTGTTAGGAATTGAAGGTTAGTCAGTTCCGGGAGTTTTAAGGAAGAAAACCGGGAAAAAGTTAGTTAAACATTTGAAAACAAGGTCAGGAGGTATAAATATGTTAGTAAATAGTATTGAAAGAGGCATCGTAATCGACCACATCACAGCAGGTTTGGGAAATAGAATTATAGAGTTATTAGACTTAGATTTATCAGCTCATACAGTGGCTTTCATTATGAATGCTACAAGTGCTAAGCATGGTAAGAAGGATATCGTTAAGATTGAAAATGTTTCAGCTGAAGATGTTAAACTTGAAATCTTAGGATTGATCGAACCAAATGCAACTGTAAATGTTATTGAAAACGGAGAGATTGTAAAGAAGATTTCTTTAGCGGTTCCTAAGAAGGTTACAAACATTATAAAGTGTAAGAATCCAAGATGCGTAACTTCAATTGAACCGGGCATACCTCACATATTCCACCTTATTGATGAGGAACGCAGGGAATACAGATGTGAATACTGCGATGAAATCGTAAGCATGAAGGGAGAAAAATAATATATGAACATTCTTGTAAAAAACGGTCTGCTGATAGATCCTGATATGGGTCTTGAAAAGGAGGGCAGTCTGTACGTGCAGGATGGCAAAATAGTTTGCATTGAACTGGAAAATGAAACCATAGGAAAGCTTCCTTCTTGGGGCGGACATGAAGATGCAGACGGAGCAGTCGTGATTGATGCTGCCGGTAAATGGGTAATGCCCGGATTTATTGACTTGCATGTACACTTCAGAGACCCGGGGCTGGAATACAAGGAAGACATATTTACGGGCTGCAGGGCAGCAGCAAAAGGCGGTTTTACAACGGTCTGCTGTATGCCGAATACAAAGCCTGTTATAGACAATCCGGATGTTGTTAAATATATCGATGAAAAGGCAGATAAAGCCTGCGGGATAAATGTGCTGGCTGTGGGAAGCATTACAAAAGGTCAGAAGGGCGAAGAGCTTGCAGACATAAAGGGCATGGCAGAACTGGAGACACGTTGCAGCAAAATCGGAGGACACGGAATATGTGCCATAAGTGAAGACGGACGTTCTGTAATGAACTCAAAGCTTATGCTTGAGGGCATTCGTGAAGGTATGGCAAACGGACTGATAGTTTATTCACATACGGAGGATGAAACCCTTGCCGGTACATCCATCGGGGAAGAACTGATTGTTGCCAGAGATATAATGCTTGCGAAGGAAGCAGATGCACCGATACATTTATGCCATATCAGCACTAAAGGAAGTCTTGATATAATAAGAAAAGCAAAAGAAGAGGGACTGAGAGTCACTGCAGAAACAGGCCCGCACTACTTTATATTTGACAAGAGCGCGAGAGGAGAAAACGGAAACAGAAAGATGAACCCTCCTCTCAGAACGCCTGAAGATGTTGAGGCTGTCAAAGAGGCTTTAAAGGATGGCACGCTTGATGCTATAGCTACAGACCACGCTCCGCACAGCAGGGAAGAAAAGGAATGCAGCTATGAAAAGGCATTAAACGGAGTAGTGGGCCTTGAAACTTCATTTGCAGCAAGCTATACGGCTCTTGTAAAGAAAGGCATATTGACACCTCTTGAGTTAGTTGATAAGATGAGCTGCAAACCTGCGGAAATACTTGGCAGCCTGAGAGGAAGCCTTTCGGTGGGAAGAGCGGCAGATATCACCATTGCTGATGTGAACGAAGAGTTTGAGGTTACGGAAGATTTCTTCGCATCAAAAGGGAAAAATTCACCTTTTCTCGGCATGAAGCTTTTCGGAAAGATATTATATACGATAGCAGACGGCAAAATTGTTTACGATAACAAATAGAAAACTGAATCTGATTATTGAATTGAAAAATAAACAGTGAAAGGAACTGAAAAAAATCAGTTCCTTTTGTTGTTTTGAACAAAAAATGAACAAGATAAGCAGAAAATACACTTAAAATACAGCAAAATAGTACAAAACAGTGGTGGGATACAAAAAAGTACAAATTGGGTGTAATTTGTCTGCTTATTTTAATAAATTTGCTATTTTTTAGAAAAATTGAAAAATTTATTTTGATTTTTTGGGTTTCTAAATGATAAAATGCTGAAATTTTAACGATTAGAAGCGATTAATGGCTTTGGATGAATGTGCTGCCGCTACTTGCTTTAAATTAACTGACCGTGTATAATATTATCAATGTGCTGCATTTTTTCTCACGAAAATAAAAAAGAAGAAAAAAGTGACGGCAGCAAAAAAATATAAAAGGAGAGTTGTAATGGCTAGATATGTTGCAAAAAGAACCGCGCAGGCTTTAGTGGTGCTGCTGGTTGTAACCTGTCTGACCTTCCTACTTATGAACTTAGTTCCGGGAGGTCCGTTTGCAGGTGAAAAGACATCGCCGGAAACCATCAGACTGATGGAAATAAAATACGGCTTGGATAAGCCTCTTCCGGTACAGTTGAAGAATTATATTGTTAATATGTTTCACGGAGACTTTGGAGTTTCCCTGAAGATGCAGAAAAATCGTCCGGTTACGGATATTATCATGGAAATGTTCCCTGTGTCTGCAAAGATAGGTTTTTTTGCTTTAATATTGGCAGTTGTCTGTGGAGTACCGATGGGGTGCATTGCAGCATATAACAGAGGCAATAAGATAGACAGTTTCCTGAGAATTTTAACAACTTTGGGAATATCAGTACCAAGCTTTGTAGTAGCGACAACGCTTTTGGTTATATTCGGTGTTAAGATGAATGTCCTTCCTACTATGGGCCTGAATTCACCGGAAAGCTATATTATGCCATGTTTCGCGTTATCATTTTACTATATGTGTTATATAGGAAGACTTTCACGTTCAAGTATGCTTGATGCCATCAATCAGGACTATATCAGAACAGCAAAGGCAAAGGGCGTAAAGTCAACTTCGATAGTATTTAAGCATGCTTTGAGAAATGCATTTATTCCTGTACTTACATATCTCGGACCTCTTACTGCAGGTATTCTTACAGGCGGATTTGTAGTTGAAACAGTATTCAGCATTCCGGGACTGGGAAGATATTTTGTACAGAGCATTCTGAACAGAGACTATCCTATCATCATGGCGACAACTATATTCCTGTCTGCACTGGTTATATTCATGAATCTGATTGTAGATATTCTTTACAAGGTAGTTGACCCAAGAATAGATGTTACGAAGGGAGGAAATGCATAATGGCGTTACCTAAGAGATCAATGTTTTCCCTTCAGCCTGACTGGGAAAAACTTCCTGATACATATCATTTTGATGCTGATGATTTTGAAAAGGCATCAAACGATGAAAAAGAAAGCTTTATGGAAACTGCACCGAGTGTTTCGTACTGGAGAGATGCATGGAGAAGACTGAAGAAAAACTATGTTGCCATGTTCTCACTGGGAATCATCGGAGTAATAGTTATCTTTGCATTTATAGGTCCTCTTTTCTGTGAATATGATTATGCGGCACAGATAAGAGGCTGTGAAAATCTGAATCCATGTCTCAAGTTCCCGTTCGGAACTGACAAGTTCGGAAGAGACCTTATGGTTCGTACCATGTTCGGTGCGAGAGTATCACTTATCGTAGGTGTATGTGCAAGCCTTATCGTGCTTGTTATAGGTACCGTATATGGATCTATTTCAGGCTTTATCGGCGGCAAGGTTGATGATATCATGATGCGTTTCCTTGAATTGATTTATTCGATTCCTGATGTGCTTATCGTTCTGCTTATCTCAACTGTTATAAAGCAGCCTATACAGGACTGGTGCAATTCAAACAATACAGAGTTTGCGAGAAGCCTTATGAGTATAGGAGCAGGACTGATTTCGATATTTATAGCCTTCGGATTGCTGTACTGGGTAACCATGGCACGTATTATAAGAGGTCAGGTGCTTATGCTTAAGCAGCAGGAATATGTTACGGCAGCAAGAGCTATAGGCGCTTCAAATTCCAAGATTATAAGAAGGCATATCTGGCCTAACTGTATCGGTCAGATTATTGTAACTACTTGTATGCAGATACCATCAGCTATATTCCTTGAATCATTCCTGTCATTCTTAGGTATAGGTGTTAGTGCTCCTATGACAAGTCTGGGTGCTATGGCAGCGGATGCTCTGGGCGGTATTTATTCATACACATATCGTATTATAATTCCGTCAGTAATCCTGAGCTTGATGATACTGAGTCTGAATCTGTTCGGAGACGGACTGCGTGATGCTTTAGACCCACGTTTGAAGAAGTAGGAGGTGAAAGAATTGGAACAGGAAAACAGAAATAATGAAAAGCTGCTTCAGGTAAAAGACTTAAAGGTTTCATTCTTTACACCTGCGGGAGAAGTAAAGGCTGTAGGCGGTATCAGTTATGATTTGAATTACGGTGAAGTAATGGGCATCGTAGGAGAATCCGGATCGGGAAAGAGCGTTGAAGCTTACACTATTATAGGACTCCTTGCAAGTCCGGGAAAGGTTGTAGGCGGAGAAATCCTTTTTGAGGGAAAGAACCTGCTTGAATACAGTAAAGAGGATATGGAAAATTTCAGAGGAAATGAAGTAAGTATGATTTTCCAGAATCCAATGACCTGCCTGAATCCGGTGTACACTATAGGAAATCAGCTTACAGAAGCTATATTATGTCATAAAAAAATCAGTAAAGAAGAAGCAAATGCAAGGGCGATTGAAATGCTTACCCTTGTTGGTATAAATAACCCTGAAAAGAGAATGAAGCAGTATCCGCATGAACTGTCAGGAGGTATGAGACAGAGAGTTATGATTGCCATGGGTCTTATATGTGATCCTAAGCTTCTTATAGCGGATGAGCCTACTACGGCTCTTGATGTAACTATTCAGGCTCAGATTATTGAGCTGATGAAGGACATTATTGCGAAAACCCATATGTCTACGATATTTATTACGCACAACCTCGGTGTTGTTGCGGAAATATGTGACAGGGTTTCCGTTATGTATGCCGGAAAGATAGTTGAACAGGGAACAGTGGATGATATTTTCTACGATCCTTCACATCCGTATACTTTAGGCCTGATGAGATCAATGCCTAGACTTGATGAAGAAGATGGGGCAAGACTTATTCCGATAGAGGGTTCTCCTGTTGATATGCTTAATCCTCCTGAAGGCTGTGGTTTTGCTGCAAGATGTGAACACTGTATGAAGGTTTGTCTCCGCAAGCAGCCTCCGGTCATAGATTTGGGCAATGGCCATAAGTCAAGCTGCTGGTTACTTGCATTAAAAGAGAAGGAGGATAAATAGCATGGCAGATAAAAGTAATAACGAAGTTCTTCTTCAAGTCGAAAACCTTAAAAAGTATTTCAAGGTAAAGGACGGAGTAGGCAAATATAAATATGTCCAGGCTGTTGAAGGCGTAAACTTCTTTATAAGAAAAGGAGAAACCTTTGGACTGGTTGGTGAATCGGGATGCGGAAAAACTACTCTGGGAAGAGCAATCCTCAGACTTCATGAGCCTACATCGGGAAAGATAACATATAACGGTGATGTAATATTTGACGGTGAGCAGAAGAAAAATGTAAATATGGTTCCTTACAGAAGAAAAATGCAGATTATCTTCCAGGACCCTTCAGCTTCTCTCGACCCACGTATGACAGTAGGCGAAATCATAGGTGAAGCTCTTGATGTTCACAAAATCTGCAAGACCAAGGAAGAAAGAAGAGACCGTATAAACGAACTTCTTTCAAGAGTAGGACTTAACAGTGAACATTCAAACCGTTATCCGCATGAGTTCTCGGGAGGACAGCAGCAGCGTGTAGGCATTGCCAGAGCCCTTGCTGTTGAACCTGAATTTATTGTATGTGATGAACCTATATCTGCACTGGATGTATCTATCCAGTCACAGATTGTAAATATGCTTGAAGATATGCAGACAGAAATGGGACTTACATATTTATTTATAGCCCATGACCTGTCGGTTGTAAGACATATCTCAGACAGAATAGGTGTTATGTATCTGGGCAACATGGTAGAACTTGCAGAAAGTAAAAAGCTTTATGCAAATCCGCTTCACCCATATACAAAGACACTTCTTTCAGCGGTTCCTATCCCTGATCCTGAAGTGTGCAGAAACAAACAGCGTATTGTGCTTGAGGGTGAAATTCCAAGCCCTATAAATCCGCCAAGCGGATGCAGATTCCATACAAGATGTCCATACGCAAAAGATATCTGCAAGCAGGAAACTCCTGAATGGAGGGAAATAGAACCCGGACACTATGTGGCATGTCACATACTTTAACCGGAACATCCTGGCAGTACAGAAGAGTAACTGTCGGTGTTTATATTAGTCAAAAATAAATTTATAGGAGGAGGACTATGAAAAAATTATTTGCATTGATTATGACTTTATGTCTGGTACTTTCTCTTGCTGCATGCGGCGGCGGAGAAAACGCAGCAGGCGGTGATGGCGTGGTAGATATCTGCGTTGGCTCTGAACCTGCTTCAATCGACCCTGCTCTTAACTCTTCAGTTGACGGTGCTATTATGCTTCAGCACGCTTTTGAAGGTCTTGTTAAGTGGGTAGATGACGGAGAAGGAAATGCAGTCTTAGCTGAAGGTATGGCAGATAGTTGGGAAGTTTCAGAAGACGGTTTAGTATGGACTTTCCACATCAGAGAAGATGCAAAGTGGAGTGATGGTGAACCTGTAACATCAAATGACTTTGAATATTCATGGAGAAGAGCTGTTTCTCCTGACACAGCTGCTGACTATGAATACATGCTTGACATGGTAGCAGGATATGACGAAGGAAATCTTCAGATTGAATGCCCTGATGCAAACACTTTTGTAGTAACATTAAGTGCACCTTGCCCTTATTTCGAAGAAATTTGTGCATTCCCTGCAACATTCCCTGTAAGAAAGGATATCATTGAAGCAAATGGTGACCAGTGGACATTTGACCCTGCAACATACATTTCAAACGGTCCTTTCAAGATGACTAAATGGGAACACAATGCATACATCTTATTTGAACAGAATGAAAATTATTATGCAAAGGATGATTTAACAGCTACAACACTTAAGTTCCATCTGATGGACGATGCAAATGCTATATATGCTGCATATAAATCAGGTGAGTTAGATTATATCCAGAACTTCCCTCAGGATGAAACTTCAAACCTGATTGCAAGCGGTGAAGTAAGCATTGCTGATTATGTAGGTTCTTACTATGTTAACTTCCAGACTCAGAAGGCTCCTTTCGACAATCCAAGAATCAGAGAAGCTTTCTCACTTGTTATTGACAGAAACTACATCGTAGAACAGGTTACAGGTGCCGGCGAAGTTGCTGCTGCCGGTTTCGTACCTGCAGGTGTATATGACTTTGCAGGAGCAGGCTCAGATGACTTCAGAACAGTAGGCGGAGCTTACTACAGCATCGATTCTGCAGATTATGAAGCTAACTGTGAAAAGGCAAGAGAAATCCTTGCTGAAGAAGGATATCCAAACGGCGAAGGTTTCCCTGTAGTAGAATACTTATACAACACAGATGATAAGCACAAGGCAATAGGCGAAGCTTTACAGCACATGTGGCAGGAAGAGCTTGGAGTTACAGTAACTCTTCAGAATCAGGAATGGAACGTATTCCAGACAGAAAGAAAGAAGGGTAACTACAGCATCGCAAGAGGCGGTTGGATTGCTGACTACAACGACCCTATGACATTCTTAGATATGTTCATGACAGGCGGCGGAAACAACGACCCTCAGTATGCAAATCCTGAATATGACAAGCTGATTAAGAGCGCTAAGGCAGAAACTGATCTTGAAAAGAGAATGCAGCTGATGCATGATGCTGAAGATCTGCTGGTTGGAACTGACAAGGTAGTAGCTCCAATCTACTTCTACACTCAGCCTTACATGCTTCAGTCAAATATCCAGGGCATGTACTATACTCCTTTAGGATACTTCTTCTTCGGATACACAACAGGTATGTAAGAATATCCTAACCGGATAATGAAAAAAAGAATATAGCTTTTTCAGAAGAAAAAAGCCTTAAAACAGAGGAGCTTAGACATAATTGTCTAAGCTCCTGTTGTATAAATGGGACTTTTTAAGTATAATAATGTTAAGTTTAAAGGAGACAAGCGATGGAAAGAATAATAGATGAGCTCGTGAATGAACGGAATCTGACAGATGGGGAACTCACATATTTACTTGAAAGTCCGGAAAACGACACACTTTTATTTTCCGAGGCAGACAATGTCAGACGACAGATTTACGGGGACGAAGTTTATATACGCGGACTGATTGAATTTACTAATTATTGTAAAAATAACTGCTATTACTGCGGTATACGCAGGGACAACCAAAATGCAGTGAGATACCGTCTTGACAAAGACGAAATCATGGAGTGCTGCAGAGAGGGATATTCTCTGGGCTTCAGGACATTTGTTCTCCAGGGAGGAGAAGACCCTTATTATGATGATAAAAGGATCTGCGAAATAGTCTCCGATATACGTGAGGAGTTCACCGATTGTGCAATTACACTGTCAATCGGCGAAAAAACAAAGGAAAGCTACAGGGAATACTTTAAGGCAGGTGCAAACAGATATCTTTTAAGGCACGAAACTGCGGATGAGGAACATTACAGGAAACTGCATCCGGACAGCATGAGTCTGGAAAACAGGAAAAGATGCTTATTTGACCTGAAAGAAATAGGTTATCAGGTCGGAAGCGGTTTTATGGTAGGTTCACCGTATCAGACAACTGCAAATTTGATTTCTGACCTGAGATTTCTTCAGCATCTGGAGCCTGACATGATTGGAATCGGACCGTATATTAAACATGAGCAGACACCGTTTGCAGATTTTGATGACGGCAGCCTGGAGCTTACACTGAGACTGATTTCCATACTGCGTCTGATGTTTCCTTATGCACTGATTCCTGCCACAACGGCACTCGGTACCATTAACCCGGAAGGCAGGGAACTGGGACTGAAGGCGGGAGCAAATGTCGTGATGCCCAATCTGTCACCGGTAAAGGTAAGAAAGCTGTATGAGCTTTACAACAACAAGATTTGTACCGGCGAAGAAGCGGCACAATGCCGCGGCTGTCTGGAACGGAGAGTGGAAAATGCCGGATATAATATTGTAACTTCAATAGGAAATGTTAAAAAATAGAAAAAAACGGAGGAAC
>JBJETA010000063.1:0-3610 GCA_051883075.1 Anaerovoracaceae bacterium | reverse complement strand
TGAGACAGACTCTTGAAGGCGTAGAACAGATAAGCTCAGTTGTACAGACAAATGCTGCAACTGCAGAAGAAAGTTCGGCTGCCAGCGATGAACTTTCAAAACAGGCAAACGAACTTCAGAATGTTGCGTCGAGATTTAAGTTCTAAAACAAAATATCACAGCAAAATTGTCACAAAGGAGAGCTGGGGTGCATATCGGCTCTCTTTTTTTTAGGCAAATCGAAATCTTTTTTTGTGAATAATGATAAAAATAAAAGTAAATATAAAATATAAGAATATGGGGAGGTTTACCTCATGTGTGAAAAGTGGTAAAATAAAAATCTATGAAGTGTAAAATATAAAATATATTAGGTAGAAATCAGGTATAACCGTTATGATAAATAAAAAAGAAGGATTAATCGGATTTTTGGATTCGGGAGTTGGCGGCATAAGTGTATTAAACGAAGCTGTGAAGCTGCTGCCAAATGAAAAATATTTGTATTTTGGGGATTCCAAGAACGCACCTTACGGAAACAGAACGGCAGAAGAAGTGAGGAAGCTTACGGAAAAAAATGTTGAGTTTCTGATAGAAAAAGGTGCAAAAGCTGTTGTTATAGCCTGCAATACGGCAACCAGCGCCGCTGCGGCATATTTAAGGGCAAAGTATCAGGACATTCCCATCATAGGCGTTGAGCCTGCGCTTAAGCCTGCGGCTCTTGAACATAAAGGCGAAAAGGTGCTGGTAATGGCAACCTCTATGACTCTGGCTGAAAAGAAGTTCAGGAATCTGATGAACAGATATGAGAAGGATGCTGACATTATCCCGGTGCCATGTCCGGGACTCATGGAGTTTGTTGAACAGGGAAAGCTGGAAGGCGAAGAAGTAGAGAACTTTTTGGCAGGTATACTCACGGAGGATATCTGCGCAGGTGCAGGGGCTGTAGTGCTGGGATGCACACATTATCCTTTTCTAAAAGGAACCATAAGAAAGCTTATCGGCAGTGAAACGGATATATATGACGGAGGAAGCGGAACTGCAAGGCAGCTTAAACGGAGACTTGCAAAAGCAGGGCTGCTCAGAGAAGGCGGAGAAAAAGGGTCATTAACGATAATGAACTCCTTGGAAGATAAATTTATGCTTGATTTGTCGCACAGACTGGCGGCAAAGCTGTAAACGCTAAAAGAACGATGCACGCAGTGCATTTGGACATTATCAACACGATAGTATGGAGGATTAAGATGGAAAACAAAGAAAAAAAAGAAAAGCCTTATTGGGAGGGAAAGGAATACTCATTTTTCAATCACAGCAAATGTGAGTTTTTCCCATGTCATAAGACGGACAAGCCGGAAGAATTCAACTGTCTGTTCTGCTACTGCCCGCTTTATGCTTTAGGAGATAAATGCGGCGGAAATTTCAAATATACAGAGGACGGAATCAAGGACTGCAGCGACTGCAAACTGCCTCATAAGAAGGAAAGCTATGGATATATCATGGGCAAGTTTGGCGAACTGGTAGAGATTACGAAGAAAAGCAAATAAAAGTTTACAAGTAAAGTGCATAAAAGTAAAAAAATAAGTTGACTAAAGCTCTGATAAAGTGTAAAATATCTAAGTATTGTGTGCAACAATACTTATTTTGGAATGTCAAAAATCATTTATGATTTTTTTCATAAGGGTGCAGGCTGGGAATGACCGGCCGTGGCCCGCAAAGTTATTTTGAAGATGTTGCCGAAACCGATTGAAATTCAATCTGAGTAGGTGAGGAGGTAAGAAAATGAAATCATTTATCGCAAAGCCTCAGGAAGTAGAACGCAAGTGGTATGTAATCGACGCTGAAGGAAAGACTTTAGGTCGTCTTGCATCAGAAGCTGCTGCTATCCTAAGAGGTAAGAAAAAGCCAATCTACACACCACACGTTGACTGCGGAGACTATGTTATCGTTATCAACGCTGAAAAGGTAGAAGTAACAGGTAAGAAGAGAAAAGAAAAGATTTATAAGAGACATACTGGATATCCAGGTGGCTTAAGAGAAATCACTTTCGAAAAGTTACAGGCTAAGAAGCCGGAAGAAATAATCAGACATGCTGTAAAAGGCATGATGCCAAACGGAAAGCTTGGCAGACAGATGTACAAGAAGCTAAAGGTTTATGCTGGTCCTAACCATGACCACGCTGCTCAGAAGCCTGAAGTTTGGGAATTTTAAGGAAAGGGAGGAATTAAACAATGGCAAAGATTCAGTATCAGGGAACAGGTAGAAGAAAGTCTTCTGTTGCTAGAGTTAGATTAATCCCTGGAAAAGGTGAAATCGTTATCAACAAGAAGCCTCTTGATGAATATTTCCCAATGGAAATCGTTAAGAGAGAAGTAAAGAGACCTTTCGAAGTTGCTGGTTGCGAAGGCAAGTACGATGTTATCGTTAATGTTTTCGGCGGCGGTTTCACAGGTCAGGCCGGTGCTATCAGACACGGTATTTCAAGAGCTTTATGCGTAGCTGACAAGGAAGCTTTCAGAGCTCCTCTAAAGGCTGCAGGTTTCTTAACAAGAGACCCAAGAATGAAGGAAAGAAAGAAGTACGGTTTAAAGAAGGCAAGAAGAGCATCACAGTTCTCAAAGAGATAATTTATTCGTATGGATTGGAAAACCCCAAGATGGAAATCTTGGGGTTTTTTGTTGTACTGAAAAAATGGATGAAAAGTTGAAATAGTGATAAAATTATTATGAGAAAACTTTAAATGAAAATAAATCCTTTTATTTGTACACCTCTTATGTTAGGATCAAGATCCAAAATTAAAGGAGGTATGCAAAATGACGTTAGTTGAAAAGATTTTTGATTGTTTTAAGGATAATGAGAGTTTTTCGTTACAGGAAGCATATGAGCAAAATACCGATAAACCGCAGGAAACAGTCAGAGCGCGCATCTATGAAAAAATAGGCGTTAAATTTGAAAGAGTAGCAAAAGGCGTATATCGTACAATAGATTGCGAAGAGGAACAGTGCGTATTAATTGAGGGTGATGGAAGAGATTTATCTATGATAGAAGATAATAGTATTGATTGCATATTAACGGATCATCCTTGGTTAGATATGAAGTCGAATAAAGGTGGAACAAGAGCATTTGCCTTATATGATTGTTTTCGATATACATTGGAAGATTTTAAAGAGAAAGCTAGAGTGCTAAAGGATGGTTGTTTTTTAGTTGAAGTATTGCCGGCAGAGAATGAAAATAACTATGAATATCTGTATCAGATAAAACAATATGCTAAAGAGGCAGGATTTGTATATTATTCAAAAGTGCCATGGAAAAAGGGAACTTTTGTAAGTAATACGGGCAGAAAAGCAAAGAATACGCAAGATATAATGATTTTTTCAAAAGGCAAGGCAAGAAATATGAGACTTGATAAGAAAAAAACTGATAAAACAGGTGAAGTGCATTATATGAGTGGATGCAATGGTATGCTCCCCACAATGTTTGATGTTCAGCCAGTTTCCAAAAAGAATAGAATACATCAAAGTGAATTACCGGTGGAACTTTGCGAAGAGATACTGGAATATGTCACATATGAAGGTGAAGTTGTATTAGATTCATTTGCAGGAAGTGGAGCTGTAGGTGTAGCAGCCTTGAATAAAAAGAG
>JBJETA010000062.1:0-3683 GCA_051883075.1 Anaerovoracaceae bacterium | reverse complement strand
TCTCCTTTGATTTCTTTTATATCCACATATACACGGCTTCCTTCAAGTGCGTATTTAAGGACATTGCCCATAAGGTTTTCAACAACACGCCACAGAAGCTGTCCGTCAGCGGAAACATATGCCTTTTCCGACTCACTGTTCACAATGAAATCAAGTCCTGCTTCATCAATTCTTTTCTCCATCTCGCCCATGCCCTGGTTTATAAGGGATAATAAATCAACCTTTCCCAGCTCCACAGGCATTGCTCCGCTTGAAGCCTTTGCCGCTTCAAACAAGTCCTCCGTCAGTCTTCTCAGTCGCTCAGTCTTTTCATCGAGAACCTTTAAATACTCAGGTGCATTTTCACTGTCCAGGCCTTCCTTTTTCAACAAATCTATATAAGTCACCATAGAAGTCAGCGGAGTTTTCAAATCATGTGATACATTTGAAATCAGCTCTGTTTTCATCCTCTGGTTTTTAAGTTCATTCTGGATAGCCTTATTTGATGCCTCCGAGATTTCGTTTATGCTGTCCGCAAGTCTTTTAAACTCACCTTTGCCGTCTATCTCAATCTTATAAGCCAGATTTCCGTTTTTAACCTCTTCAACGCCCTTTTCAACAGCCTCAAACTTTTCTATTACTTTTGGTGCAAGCGCGATAATGGCCAAAAATACCACAGGTGCCAGGAACACCGTCGCTGAAAGCAGACATCCTGCCAGAGCCAGAACAACCGTCTTCTTCATAAGACTGCTGCCGTGATAAACATTTTTAATGCTGTCCAACAGGCTTCCGCACCATCTGTGTATAACAAGATTCCACAGCTTGTATATAAGCGAATTCTTTATGAAAAGCCTGTTCTTGAAAAGTCGTATTATTGAAAGTACAAACCACAGTCCCAGTGCTGCAGTTACTGCAAATATTCCCGCCATTACAGTTACTTCAACGCTCCACACATCGCTATGCAGCCAGCCGTCCAGAGAATATGCCGCCATCATGGTTCCCATAACTGCACAGATTGTAACCATGGCAAGCTGCACTTCCGTCCAGATTTTATCAAGTCCGTATATACCGTAGATTATCTCGGTTTCTCCGCTTTCCTCATCCACAGACTTCATACGTCCCGTAGTTACCATCAGATAAATGAACATTACAAGGCATCCTGTTATTCCTGTCATCATCACAATGAACATCATCATAAGGTTGTCGGTATCTTCATATGCAGCCTGTTTTTCATTTATATATGCCTTATCAAATCCGATATACATCTGCAAATCATCGTTATACAGGCTGAACAGTGAATTTTCTATGTCATTATCTATCGTACTTATCCAGTGACTTGCCCTTCCCTCAGATGCAGGCACTTTCTCAAGTTCACCGTCCCTGTAAATCATATATGCAGGATATTCTTTGAAGTCTTCTATTCTTGCATTTTTACTGCTTATTTTATATTTCCCGTCTGTAACATAGTAGCTCAGGCCCTTTTGTTCATCCAGAGATTCTTTAAGATTTCTAAAATGTCTGAGATCTTCTTTTATGAGAATATTCTTTATCGCATCTACAGCTTCCTTGTTCAGTTCGGCAAACTGTATTCTTGTCTGCTCTGAAAGCTCAAAGGACTCATCATCACCTGCTACATATTTTGCCTTATAATCTTTTCCTCCGGCATAAATAATACCATCATAATATAAGTTCCAGAGTTCTTCATAAAGAGCTCCTTCATTCAGACTTAAGGTTTCCCCCGATTCTATATAAGCTTCGCTTTTATAGTTATAAATGAGCGTTCTCAGAACATCTGCCGTTTTCGAAAATTGCTCCTGCAGTTCCTCACTCTCCATATAGTCGGTACCTGCAAAAATTTCTTCAAGCGTCATTCTTCTCCCTGCATCATTCATATCCACAACCAGCAGCATACTGCTGATTAAGGTCATTACAAAGAATACAACGCATAAAATAAATGCCATGGTCCTGACAAGCATATTACCTTTGTATTTTTTCAATTTTGTATCCAACTCCCCACACCACCTTTAAATATCTCGGCTCTTTTGGATTGATTTCGATTTTCTCCCTGATCCGGCGTATATGCACCGCAACCGTGTTTTCGGGATTGTATGCCTGTTCATTCCAAACAGCCTCGTAAATCTGTTCTATGGAAAACACCTTCCCCGCATTTTCCGTCAATAATTTTAAAATTCCGTACTCAATAGGAGTCACAACGACTTGCTCACCGTCCAGAGTAACGGTTTTCTGCTCATCGTCTATCTCAAGTCCCCCTGTTTTAAAAAAACCCTTTTTTATCTCCATGCTGCCAAGCGTAACATAGCGTCTGAGCTGTGATTTTACTCTGGCAATCAGCTCGAGTGGGTTAAACGGCTTTGTTATGTAATCATCCGCACCGACATTTAACCCCGTGATTTTGTCATAATCCTCGGATTTGGCAGAAAGCATGATGATTGGTATGTTTTTTTCCTCCCTGATTTTCATGGTTGTCCTCATACCGTCCATGTTGGGCATCATTATATCCATAAGCACCAGGTGTATTTCATTTTTCCCGATAATGTCCAAAGCCTGCACCCCATCGTAAGCTTTAAATATCCCATACCCCTCATTTTTCAAATAAACTTCGATTGCATTTACTATTTCTTTGTCATCATCACATACCAAAATATTCATCATAGCTGACTGTTTCCTCCTTGAACGGCTCCCGATTTCGCACCTGACCGGTTTGCCGCCTTACGACTACAATACTATATTAAAATCAATTTCTTACAAACAAACCAACGAAATTATTACGAATTTCTTAAGATTCAAATTTCCCCGGAAAAGAAAACCGGCAGCCGAAACCGCCGGTTTAAAAGTTAAAATTACAGGTTATATTCTTTCTTTAATCCATCTGATTGCATCACCTATAACTTCATCCTTGCAGTATTCATTGAAAATTTCATGGAACAGTCCTCCATAAATCTTCATCTGCTTGTCCGTTGATGAAACTGCCTTAAAGAAATCATAAGTATCTTCTACCGAAACAAGTCCGTCCTTTTCTCCATGAAGCATAAGAACAGGATAAGCAAAATCTTTTTTACGTGTTTCCGCCCAGTCAAGCCCTGCACACAAAGCATAGCACAAACCTGCCGTAAATACCTTGTTGTTATATGGGTCCTGTCCGTACCATTCAACAACTTCCTTTACAGAACAAACGCCGTCGCCGAGCTCATTTGGAAGCTGTGTATGAGGATCCATATCCTTTGGCACACCTTTGATAAGATTGATTGTATCCTTTGTCAGTGCACCGCTTGTTATGATACCGGTCAGCTTCTTGCCGGGATATTTGATGCCGAAGTTTGCAACCGCAAAGCCACCCATGCTGTGACCTACAAGAAATACCGGTCTTCCGGGATTTTCTGAAATTGCAAGATCAACAATGAAGTTTGTATCATCAATGATTTCATTGAAATCATCGTAATGTGACTTTTCTCCTGCCGAACGTCCATGACCTCTGTGGTCAAATCTGTAAGTTCCTATGGCATTTTTATGAAACAGCTCCGCAAGATAGTCATATCTGCCCTGATGCTCGCACAGTCCGTGCACAATAACAGCTACTGCTTTGTCTTCGGACTTTACTTCCTTATTAAAAAACAATTCTGTTCCATCATAGCTTTTAATCATTTCACCCATGGCATTTGTTCCTTTCTTTTGTTTATTATTTA
>JBJETA010000061.1:0-3719 GCA_051883075.1 Anaerovoracaceae bacterium | reverse complement strand
CTCCAATTGTGCTCTTTGTTAAAGTTACTTTAATCATTTTAGCCATTTGTACTCTCCTCCTAACCTAAAATTTCTTCCTTAGTCTTACCTCTCAGTCTGCTGATCTGTTCAACAGTCTTCAAGCCCTTAAGACCTTCAATTGTAGCATAAGCCATGTTTACTGTATTGTTTGAACCGATTGACTTAGCTCTAACGTCTTTAACTCCTGCAGCTTCAAGTACAGTACGTACTGATGAACCTGCGATAACTCCGGTACCCTGTGCAGCAGGCATTAATAATACTCTGCCGGCACCAAATACTCCCAGGTTCTTGTGCGGAATTGTTGTTCCTACTGTAGGAACATATATTAACTTCTTCTTTGCATCTTCTACAGCCTTCTTAACAGCTTCAGGAATTTCCTGAGCCTTTCCAAGACCTACACCAACGTATCCTTCGCCGTTTCCAACTACTACTGATACGCTGAATCTCATATTTCTACCACCCTTAACAGTCTTAGCAACTCTTCTGATGTTAACGATAGTTTCTTTTAAGTCAAGCTTGGATGCATCAATCATATTTTGTCGCATTCCTATTTTCCTCCTGTTAGAATTTCAATCCTGCTTCACGAGCAGCTTCAGCTAATTCCTGTACTCTTCCGTGATATAAATATCCGCCTCTGTCAAAGCATACAGTATCTACACCCTTAGCCAGAGCTCTCTTAGCAATAGTTTCACCAACTAACTTAGCAGCTTCCTTATTACCACCATTAGCACACTGTCCCTTTAGTTCCTTATCAAGAGTTGATGCTGCAGCAAGTGTAACGCCGTTTACATCATCGATAATCTGAACTGAGATGTTCTTAAGGCTTCTGTAAACACAAAGTCTTGGTCTTTCAGGAGTTCCATGTAAGTTTTTTCTGACTCTTGCATGTCTAGCTAAACGCTTCGCATTCTTATTTTCTCTTGCCATTTCCGTTCACTCCTTCCTATTTCTTACCAGTCTTTCCTTCTTTACGACGGATAACTTCGCCTTCGTAACGAATACCATTAGCCTTATATGGTTCAGGACGTCTCCACTTTCTGATGTTTGCAGTATAGTTACCAACTAAAGTCTTGTCGATACCCTTAACTACGATATCAGTAGGTAAAGTAACTTCTGTTGTAATTCCTTCAGGATCTTCCATTTCAACCGGATGTGAGAATCCAAGGTTCATAACAAGAGTCTTGCCCTTCTTTTCTGCCTTGTAACCAACACCAACCAGCTGAAGCTTCTTTTCATATCCTTCAGTAACACCTACAACCATGTTGTTGATAAGTGTTCTAGCAAGTCCATGCTGTTCTCTTGAAGCCTTCAGGTCATTATCTCTTGAAACATTGATAACTCCGTCTGCAACTTCTACAGTGATCAGCTTGCTGATTTCCTGTGAAAGCTGACCCTTAGGTCCCTTTACAGTTACTACATTGTTGCTGTCAACCTTAACCTCTACGCCTGCAGGAAGGTTAACAGGTAATTTACCTATTCTTGACATATTCTATTTCCTCCTACCAAACGTAACAGATTACTTCTCCGCCGATTCCAAGTTTTCTTGCTTCCTTATCGCTGATAACTCCATTTGAAGTTGAAATAATAGCGATACCCAGACCTCCTAATACTCTTGGTACTTCGTCAGCCTTTGCATAAACTTTTAAACCAGGCTTTGAAATCTTTTTGATTCCACTGATAACTCTTTCCTTGTCAGCACCATACTTCATCTGGATTCTGATAGTGCCCTGCTTGTCATCTTCAATAACTTCATAGCCTTTGATATATCCTTCTTCAGCCAAAATTCCTGCGATTGACTTCTTCATCTTTGATGCAGGAACATCAACTGTTGCATGTCCTACAGTATTGGCATTTCTGATTCTTGTTAGCATATCTGCTATTGGATCTGTCATTGTCATTCTGAATGTTCTCCTTTCTTGCGGGGTTTCCTTCCGGACCTCCGCAAATCTTAAAATTTACTACCAGCTTGCTTTTCTAACGCCTGGGATTTCACCCTTGTAAGCAAGTTCTCTGAAACAGATACGGCAGATACCATACTTTCTTAATACTGAATGTGGTCTTCCGCAGATCTGGCATCTTGTATATGCACGAGTAGAAAACTTAGGTTTTCTAGCCTGTTTTACTTTGAGAGATGTCTTAGCCATTATTTCCCTCCTATACTACTTTTCAAATGGTAATCCTAAAAGCTGTAGTAAAGTAGCAGCTTCTTCGTCTGTCTTCGCTGTTGTAGTGAACACAATATTCATACCCTTAACTTTGTCAACCTTATCATACTCGATTTCAGGGAAAATCAACTGTTCCTTGATACCCATTGAGTAGTTTCCTCTGCCGTCAAAGGAGTTCTTGCTTACTCCCTTGAAGTCTCTTACTCTTGGAAGAGCGATATTGAAGAACTTGTCAGCAAATTCATACATATTGTCTCCTCTCAGAGTAACCTTTGCACCAACCGGCATACCCTGTCTAACCTTAAAGTTTGCAATTGACTTTCTAGCCTTTGTGATGACTGGTCTCTGACCGCTGATTAAAGCTAATTCTTCAACAGCAGTTTCAAGAATCTTAGCGTTTTCCTTAGCTTCGCCAAGACCCATATTTATAGTAATCTTTTCAAGTGCAGGAACTTCCATAACGTTCTTGTAGTTGTACTTTTCCATCATGCCCTTGAAAACTTCATTTTTGTAAGTTTCTCTTAGTCTAGCTGTCAAAATCGTCTCCTCCTTTCTTAATCAATTACAGCGCCTGTCTTCTTGGATACTCTCAGCTTCTTGCCGTTTTCAAACTTGTATCCAATTCTTGTAGGAGCCTTTGCCTTGTTATCATAGTACATTACATTTGAAACATGAATAGGACCTTCAACGTGCTTGATTTCAGCCTTTGCATTTCTTGTCTGCTTCTGGTGCTTAGTCTGAATGTTTACGCCCTCTACGATAACTCTGTTTTCCTTTGGCATAGCCTTGATAACTGTGCCCTTCTTACCTTTATCTTTACCAGTGATTACTAACACTGTATCGCCCTTTTTAATATGCATCCGAACACCTCCTATAATACTTCCGGTGCCAATGACACTATCTTCATAAAGCTCTTATCTCTGAGCTCTCTGGCTACTGGTCCGAAGATACGAGTTCCAACCGGATTCTTATCTTCCTTAATAATTACTGCTGCGTTCTGATCGAACTTAACATAGCTTCCATCTGCTCTTCTAGCGCCACTCTTAGTTCTTACAATTACAGCCTTTACAACGTCGCCTTTTTTTACAACGCCGCCGGGTGTTGCTTCTTTAACAGCGCAAACGATTATATCTCCGATATTAGCAGTTCTACGGCTAGTACCGCCTAAGATACGGATACATAAAAGTTCTTTCGCACCTGAATTGTCAGCAACCTTTAATCTAGTTTCTGTCTGAATCATAATCGGGTGCCTCCTTTACTTAACTTCTTCAACAACTTCAACAAGTCTCCATCTCTTGTCCTTTGACAGAGGTCTTGTTTCCATGATTCTTACTTTATCTCCGATATTGCATACGTTATTTTCATCGTGAGCCTTAACCTTCTTAGTTCTCTTTACAGCCTTACCATAAAGGGAATGTCTTACGAAGTCTTCCATTGCAACTGTGATAGTCTTATCCATCTTATTGCTCACTACGATGCCGACCTTAGTCTTTCTTCTGTTTCTTTCAACTGTCATATTACATCCTCCTTTCT
>JBJETA010000060.1:0-16205 GCA_051883075.1 Anaerovoracaceae bacterium | reverse complement strand
CAACCCGATAATTTAGAGAGCTATTTCTCTAACCAACCCGATAATTTAGACTATCGTTTTAAGCTTTATTTTATTTAAAAAACAAACTATTTTGTTGCAGCATCGTGAAGAGCTTCAGCGTTATCCCATTCAGCAATGATTTCAGGGATTACCTTGTAAAGGTCTCCACAGATTGCGTAGTCAGCGATTTCCATGATAGGAGCATCAGGATCCTTGTTGATAGCAACAATGATATCTGAAGTCTGCATACCAGCTAAGTGCTGGATAGCACCTGAAATACCGCAAGCAAAGTAAATCTTAGGCTTTACAGTAGTACCAGTCTGTCCTACCTGATGTGAGTGGTCAATCCAACCAGCATCAACAGCTGCTCTTGAAGAACCAACAACACCGCCAACCTTATCAGCGAACTGCTTCATTAGATCGAAACCTGAAGCATCGCCTAAACCTCTACCACCTGAGCAGATGATTTCAGCATCTGTAAGTGATACAAGTTCCTTAGCTGATTTAACAACTTCAACAACCTGAACATGGATGTCATCAGCTGAAATCTGTGGCTTGTAAACTGTTAAGATACCCTTAGCACCTTCAACCTTTTCTCTCTTCTGCATTACACCAGGTCTTACAGTTGACATCTGAGGTCTTGTTCTTGGGCAGATGATTGTAGCCATCAGGTTACCGCCGAAAGCAGGACGAGTCTGCTTGATACCTGTTGATGGATCGTTAGGGTCTAATGATGAAGTATCTAATGTAGTGTTCTTCTTAGCATATTCGATGTAGCTTGATACCTTAACGTCAAGTCTTGTGCAGTCTGCAGTAAGACCGGTGTTGCATCTAGCTGCAATTCTTGGAGCTAAGTCTCTACCGATGTGAGTAGCACCGTAAAGAACGATTTCAGGCTTATATTCATTGATTGCATCAGTGATAACCTTAGTATAAGCATCTGTTGTGAACTGCTTTAGAAGTGGATCTTCGATAAGAATAACTTCGTCAGCACCGTATGCATAGCATTCGTCAGCAAGGTTAGCAACACCGTCACCTACGATTACTGCGCAAACCTTAGTATCTTCACTGATTTCCTTAGCAAGTCTGTGACCTTCGCCAATCAGTTCAAGAGCAACGTTCATTAACTTTCCGTCTCTCTGTTCAGCAAATACCCAGATGTGCTTGTAAGCACTTAAATCTACAGCATCAGCTTCAGGAGCAGCTTCTATAGCATCGAACTTACACTTTGCGATACAAGCGTTACAATTTGTACACTTTGCTTCATCAACAATTGCAAGTCTGTTTTCTACTTTCAATGCATCAAAAGGACATGCCTTTACGCAAAGAGTACAACCTTTACATTTATCATTAATAATCTTAATTGCCATTATAAATTTCCTCCTCCACTTAGATTACATGCTTTTCTTTCAGGTTAACTAAAAGCTTCTGAGCAACTTCTTTTTCTGTGTCTCCTTCAAGAGTAACACCCTTGCCCTTTGGAGCAGGAGTAAATGATCTGAATACGTTTGTAGGTGAAGCTTCAAGACCTACTTTCTTTAGGTCAACTTCGATGTCTGCAGCAGACCAAACCTTCATTTCCTTAGCTCCGAAGATACCCTTCATTGTCATGTATCTTGGTTCGTTAAGTTCCTTAATAGTAGTAAGCATGCAAGGAGTCTGAAGCTTAATTACTTCATAACCATCTTCTAACTGTCTCTTTACAGTGATATCCTTCATGTTGTCAGCGATTTCAAAATCTTCAACATAAGTAACCTGAGGGATACCTAACTTTTCAGCAACCTGAGGTCCTACCTGAGCAGTATCTCCGTCGATAGCCTGACGTCCTGCAAAGATAAGGTCGAATTCGCCAACCTTCTTGATAGCAGCTTCAAGAGTATTTGAAGTAGCCCAAGTATCTGAACCGCCTACAGCTCTGTCTGATACTAAGATACCTTCGTCAGCACCCTTAGCGATGCATTCGAATAATAAGTCCTTAGCCTGTGGAGGTCCCATTGAAATAACTGTAATATGTGTATCAGGATGCTTATCCTTAATCTTTAAAGCCTCTTCTAAAGCGTTAGCATCGTCGTGATTTAAAATTGATGGAACGCCGTCTCTGATAAGAGTTCCTGTCTTAGGGTTAATCTTGATAACGTTTGTATCAGGAACCTGCTTTGCGCATACGATAATCTTAAAAGCCATGTTAAATTCCTCCTTCTTCCCTTATTTACCTAAAACTGATGCAGCGATTACCATCTTCTGAACTTCTGAAGTACCTTCATAGATTTCTGTAATCTTAGCGTCTCTCATCATTCTTTCAACTGGGTAATCCTTAGTGTAACCATAACCACCGTGTAACTGTACGCACTTAGTAGTAACGTGCATTGCAGTTTCAGCAGCAAATAACTTAGCCATTGCAGCGTTAGGACCATAAGGAAGATGCTTATCCTTCATATCTGCAGCCTTGTAAACTAAAAGTCTTGCAGCTTCGATACGAGTCTGCATATCAGCTACTTCGAACTGAAGTGCCTGCATCTGTGAAAGCTTCTTACCGAACTGCTTTCTAGCCTTCATGTATTCAACAGTTACGTCTAAAGCTCCCTGTGCAATACCTAAAGCCTGTGAAGCGATACCGATACGTCCGCCGTCAAGAGTTGACATAGCAACCTTGAAGCCGTCACCTTCGCTGCCTAACATTCTGTCAGCAGGAATTCTGCAGTTCTGGAAAATAAGTTCTGTAGTTGATGAAGCGCAGATACCTAACTTATCTTCTGTCTTACCGATTGAGAAACCTTCGTCACCCTTTTCAACGATAAATGCAGAGATACCCTTAGTACCCTTTGACTTGTCAGTCATAGCCATAACTACAAATGTTTCAGCATATCCACCGTTTGTAATGAATACCTTAGCTCCGTTTAAGATGTAGTGTTCTCCATCCTTTACGGCTCTTGTCTGCTGTCCTGCAGCATCTGTACCTGCATTTGGTTCAGTTAAACCGAAAGCACCTAACTTCTTTCCTGATAACAGGTCAGGTAAGTACTTTTTCTTCTGTTCTTCTGTACCCCAGTTAAAGATAGGCCAGCAGCAAAGTGAAGTATGAGCTGAGCAGATAACGCCTGTTGAAGCGCAAACTCTTGATAATTCTTCTACTGTAATAGCATATGAAATGTGGTCTCCGCCTGCACCGTTGTATTCAGTAGGGAACGGAATACCAAGCAAACCATACTTTGCCATCTTTTCAACAGTTTCAACCGGGAATCTGTGCTCCTTATCGATGTCAGCAGCCAACGGTTCAACTTCGTTAACAGCAAACTCTCTTACCATTTTTCTTACAAATTCTTGTTCTTTCGTTAGTTGAAAGTTCATGTAAATGCCTCCTTAAATTATAATCACGGGATACCTTCCGCAGTATCCTTGTTTTCGCTTATGTATTTTTTTGAATATTCCCCATAAGCTCATGTTAGTTAAATATATAACAGCATACATTATATATTTAACACCACTTTAGTTACATTTGCAAGCACTTTTTAGCACTTTTCGAGTAATTCCGCAAAAATACAGAATTTTCCCTTATAATTTATCATTATACCAACTTCTGCAAAAAAAAACAAGGCAGGACATGCCTGCCTCTTCAGTTTTTTACAATTATTTTGCCGTTTTTTGTTTTCTTTATCCTTCAGCCCGGTAAGCCGACCTCATGGTGCCCAGCACTCTTTTTTCAATCCTCGATACCTGTACCTGCGAGATACCCAGAATACCTGCCGTCTGCTGCTGGGTCATATCCTTAAAGTACCGCAGCACAATGATTTTTCTCTCCTTTTCATCCAGCTTTCCCATGATACTTTTAAGGCAGATCATATCAACGAGCTGTTCTTCCCTTTCAAACTGGCTTCCGCCCCGGCTTTCCGCATATTGTTTAATATTTTCGGAGTCATCCATGCTTTCGCAGCTGCATAGAGCTTCTTCCGCCTCCATAAGCTCCAGAAGATATTCCATGGTAATGTCCATTCTTTCCGCAATGACACTGAGTTTAGGTGAAGCTGCGCATTTTAAAAGCAGTTCTTCCCTTACTGCTTTCATACGCTTCAGATCACTTTTTATCCTGCGGCTCACCTTTACCCTTCCGTCATCCCTGACAAACCTTCTTATTTCACCGGCAATCATAGGCACGGCATATGTTGAAAACATCACATCATATTCCGTATTAAAATTTTTAACAGCTTTTATAAGTCCCATGTATCCGAGCTGCATCAGATCATCCGTTTCATATCCCAGAGATGTATATTTTAAAGCAATGCTTTTCACCAGTCCCGTATTTCTCGAAATCATTTCCTCCTGTGCATACTCGTCTCCGTCCTGTGCCTTTCTTATCAGCTCATAGATTTCTTCTTTAGCATATGCTTTTTCCGTCATGCAGCTACATTCCATAATAAACATCCAGCTTTTTCATCATAGTTACTGCCGTTCCCTTTCCCGGTTCGGAAACAACATCAATCCTGTCATTAAAGCTTTCCATAACAGTAAAGCCCATGCCTGCGCGCTCTTCCGTCTCTCCGGTGGTAAAAAGCGGTTCTCTGGCTTTTTCAACATCCTCTATGCCCACGCCTCTGTCCGTTACGGTTATTGTTAAATTTCTGTCATTGTCATAGCAGCATTCAACGGTTACATTTCCCGACGGTTCATTTTTATATCCGTGGATTATCGCATTGCTCACCGCCTCTGAAACGCTTGTTTTTATCTCTGCAAGCTCCTCCACCGTAGGATCCAGCACCGAAAAAAAGCTCGCAACAGCCGTTCTGGCAAAGCTTTCATTCACGGATAAGCTCAAAAATTCTATCCTCATGGTATTTTCCATCTTATCGTCACACCTCCTCGTTAGTTTTTATATCGCTGCGCTGTATTGTCCCCAATGCGCTTTCAATATCATCACATTTTTCCGCAATAGTATATATGCCTGCCATTTCCAGAATCATTTTCACATATCTGGAGCCTCCCGCAAGCGCAATCATTCCGCCCTTTTCCTTCACTTTATTGTATCTGCCCATGACAACCCCTATACCGGAGCTGTCCATAAATTCCACTTTTGAAAAATCCAGAATCAGGTGCTTTGCTTTAAAAGTATCCATAGTTTTATCTATCTCTTCTCTCATGCCCGTTGCCTGATGATGGTCCAGATCCCCGATAATGCATGCAATAAGTACATCATCTTTCATTTGAAATTCCAAATATGTCTGCATTTAAAAACCCCCTTAAACTCGTAATCTTTTCCGATACATTCATTATAGCTTTGCCGCAGAAGCTTGTCTTTAAGAGAATGAAGGGGTTTGATTCTATTTTTGTCGAATAAAGAAAAAGGAAATGCCCGGTTTATTTCCCTTTGAAAATACCGGCATTTCCCTGTTTTTTATTCCTTCGGATAAATTGTAATTGTTTCTTTTGACTCAACGGCAGCTTTAATAAGACCTTCAACATCAAGCCTGCTTTCCGATGCCTCAATCTTTTCAAGCTTAGGTTTTGTAGTAGGATGCTTAGGCAGGAACACTGTGCAACAGTCCTCATACGGCTGGATTGAAGTTTCAAAAGTTCCTATTTCCTGTGCCTTTTCCATGATATCAACCTTATCCATGGCTATAAGAGGACGCATAACAGGCATCTTCACCGAAGAATCGGTTACAACGAGCGCTTCTGCGGTCTGGCTTGCCACCTGCCCAAGATTCTCCCCTGTTATAAGCATCATGCAGTCCTTTTCCTGTGCCACTCTTTCAGCTATTCTCATCATAAATCTTCTCACAAGTATTGTAGTTTCTTCCTCAGGACAGTTCTGAACTATCTGCTCCTGTATAGGAAGAAGATTTATAACATGCATCTTGAATCTGCCGCAGTAAGTCGCAACTATGGATGCGAGTTCTTCAACCTTTTCCTGCGCTCTTTCGCTGGTATACGGATATGAATGAAAATGTACAGCCTCAATCATCATGCCCCTTTTGGCCATCATCCATGCAGCCACAGGAGAGTCTATGCCTCCGGAAAGAAGCACCATGCCCTTGCCGTTAGTTCCAAGAGGAAGTCCTCCGAAGCCTGAAATTTTCTGTTCATATATATATGATTTTTCTCTTCTCACATCAACAAAAAGCAGACAGTCAGGGTTGTGAACATCTACGCGAAGCACCTTACATCCCTTTAAAACAGCCGCACCTATTTTTCTTCCGATTTCAGGCGAAGTAACAGGGAATGTCTTATCTGCACGCTTTGCTTCAACCTTAAAGGTCTGTACGCCTTTTTCTTCAATAAGCTCAAGCATAACCTTCACTGCGGCTTCACCGATTTTTTCAAGGTCTGTTTCAACCTCAACGGCAGGACTGATTGACGCAACACCGAAAACCTTGGAAATCTGTCCTATGATTTCACTTTTCGGAAAGCTTTTATCAGTACGCACAAATATCAGACCTTCATGTCTTTTTACTTCCGTATTTTCATATTTTTTAAGCATACGGCGTATTCTTTCCACCAGCATTCTTTCAAAATACGGCTTGTTCATACCCTTCAGGGCAACCTCACCGCATCTTACTATAAAAATATTTCTGTCATCTGTCATGTTTATTCTCCTTTACTGTCTTGTACAAACAAGTTCTCATCCCTAATGCGGGATTTTATCTAAAGCTTCCCAGCTTTCTGAATCTGCCTACTGCTTCTTTCAGTTTTTCCAGTACATAGTCCATCTCTTCAGTGGTATTGAACTCCGAGAAACTGAATCTCAAAGCGCCTTCAATCTCTTTGTCGGACATTCCCATGGCTTTAAGCACATGGCTCTGTCCCTTTTTATTTGAAGAGCATGCTGAACCGGTAGATACATAAACGCCCGCAGTTTCAAGGGTATGAAGTATTACTTCTCCTCTTGTTCCAAGAAACGAAACATTTAAAACTGAAGGGCAGCACAGCCCGCTTCTTCCTTCTGCATCTGCTTCTTCCACACCGTTGATTTTTATGTCCTTTATTTCACTTTTAATGCCATCAAGCAGATATTTTCTCGCTTTTCGCATATTTTCCGTCCTCTGTGCAAGGCCTGAAGCCGCAAAAGCCGCCGCCTCACCAAAACCTGCTATGGCAGGAACATTTTCCGTACCGGACCTCATATGCTTTTCCTGTCCTCCTCCTATCAGATAAGGTTCTATATTAATGCCCTTGTTCACATATAAAGCACCCATTCCCTTCGGTCCGTGTATCTTGTGTGCGCTGACAGACATCATGTCCAGATTTTTTATGTTCACAGGAATCTTTCCAAAAGCCTGAACCATATCTGCATGAACTAAAGTATCGAAGCCCTTTTCTTTTTTCAAGGTTTCTTTCAGCTCACAAATTTCCCTGACAGGCTGTATGGTTCCCACTTCATTGTTCACACCCATCACTGAAACAAGTATTGTATCGCCGTTCCACGCTTCCTTAAGGGCATTCATGTCAACAAGCCCGTTTTTATCCACATCGATATATTTCACATCAAAGCCCTGTTTTTCAAGCCTTGCTGCTGTTTCCAATATGGCAGGGTGCTCTATCTTCGTGGTAATGACCCTTTTTCCTCTTCTTTTTCGTGCAGCAGCCGCTCCCAGAAGGGCAGTATTATCCGATTCGGTTCCTCCTGAAGTAAAGATTACTTCTTCATCCCGTACTCCCATGGCAGAAGCGACCTGCTTTCTTGCGGTTTTCAATGCTTTTTCGGCAGTTATTCCCAGCCGGTGCAGCGAAGAAGGATTTCCGAAATCCTCTTTCATATATTCAACCATTTTATCTGTAACAAAGTCATACTGCTTTGTCGTCGCACTGTTATCCAGGTATACAAACATATTTTAAGTCCTTTCCCTTTACAATTATCAGCTTAGTATATCACACTAAGTCACTACATTCATCCATTTTTTACTATAGAAACGTTTGTAGCATATAATCGTTTTCGTAAAATCGTTTAAAGCTACCAGAAATACTATGGCATAAAGCGGCAATTTTAAAACAAGAACACAGAAAAAAGCTACCGGAACCTGAATAAAAGCATTGCACGACAAGTCTGCCGCAAGGCTGAACACAGTATCTCCGCCGGCTCTCAGAATACCGCAAATCAAAACATAGGCAAGCATTTTCGGAGTTGTAGTCAGAGCCCATGCTATCAGAACTTTTATAAGCAGCTCTGTCGTTTCACTGTTGAAATGATAAACAGCTGCTATAGGATGGCTTAACGCTATGAGGATTATTGTTACAGTTATATTCATGACCCATGTTATCTTCATAGCCATCCTGCCATACTCAAAAGCCTTATCCGTTTCTTTTCTTCCCAGAGATTCACCAATCAATACCGCTATAGCATTGCCAAGGCCGAAGAAAAGGGCCTGTGACAGATTTGTCACAACCTCACCTACCTGAATAACTGCCAATGCAGTAGGTCCAAGCATGCCATAGGCTACAAAAGTCAAAGAGGTTACCGCTGCCCATCCTCCTTCTGTAAAGATTACGGGTATAGCAGTTCTCATAACATTTCCAAACAATTGTCGGTCAAAGGATAACAGCTCTGCCGGATTCATATGGAAAGGATGCTCTTTCTGAACCCACAGATAGATTCCGAACGCCGCCATTTCTGCAAACCTTGCTGTTAAGGTAGCAATAGCTGCTCCTTTTACTCCCAAAGCAGGCATTCCGAAGTGTCCATAGATTAAACAATAATTCAGAAATGTATTTACCAGTATGGCACTTGCATTTATGATTGTTGCCGCTTTCAATCTCTGAATAGCCCTTGAGCAATACACCACAACAAAGCTTAAACTGCTCATAACATAAGAAAAACAGACGATTCTAAGATACTCCGCCCCAAGTGCTATAACCTGTGCATCTCTTGAAAAAATCCAAATCATCTGAGGAGCAAAAACATAGGCAAGCACGGTTGTCGTCAGTGCCATACTTACGCCAACTACGCAGTCTATGCCTATAACCTTTCTGATGCTGTCCAAATCTCTTATGCCCCAATACTGGGCAACATATACCGCAGCACCGCTGTAAAGGCCGAAACAAATCATTCCGTATATGAAAAAAATCTGATTTGCCGAGCCCACTGCCGCCAGTTCTGCTTCACCCAGTCTGCCAATCATAAGTATATCTATCATATTTAATCCGATGCTTATGATATTTTGTATGACAACAGGTATGGCAACCAGACTCAGCTTTTTATAAAACTCTGCTCCAAACAAACTGTCTCCCATAATTTATATCCTCTCAGGCGCACACCTGTGCGCCATACAGTCACACTGCGTTAAAAGACCCCACAGAGAACTGCAGGGTCAAAATTTCTAATCTTATTTAGCATAATCGATAGCTTTTGTTTCTCTTACTACATTTACTTTAATCTGTCCCGGATACTCAAGCTCACTTTCAATCTTCTTTGCTATTTCTCTTGCAAGGAATACAATTTCTTCATCCTTTACCTCATCAGGTTTTGCAATGATTCTGATTTCACGGCCTGCCTGGATAGCATAAGCCTTGTCCACTCCCGATGTAGTTTCAGCAATCTCTTCAAGCTTCTGAAGCCTCTTGATATATGACTCAAGAGTTTCTCTTCTTGCTCCCGGTCTTGCAGCCGAAAGAGCATCTGCCGCAGCAATAAGTACAGCCTCAAGACTCTTAGGTTCATAGTCTCCGTGATGAGCTGCCATGCCGTTAATAACCGCCTCAGATTCCTTGTACTTTCTGAGCACATCAATACCGATATCAACATGGGTTCCTTCAACCTCATGGTCTAAAGCCTTACCTATGTCATGCAGCAGCCCTGCGCGCTTTGCAAGCTTAGCATCAAGTCCGAGCTCACTTGCCATCAGACCTGCCAGATGGGCAACCTCAATAGAGTGGTTAAGTACGTTCTGTCCATATGAAGTTCTGTACTTCAATCTTCCCAGCAGCTTAATAAGTTCAGGGTGGAAGTTATGAATACCTATTTCAAAAGTAGCCTGCTCTCCGGCTTCCTTTATGATGGCATTTACTTCTTTTTCAGCCTTTTCCACCATTTCTTCAATTCGTGCAGGATGGATTCTTCCATCTACAATAAGCTTCTCCAGCGCAACCCTTGCGATTTCTCTTTTAACCGGGTCAAATCCCGACAAGATTACAGCTTCCGGTGTATCATCAATAATTAGGTCTATTCCTGTTAATGTTTCAATAGCTCTGATATTTCTGCCTTCCCTTCCGATGATTCTTCCTTTCATCTCATCGTTCGGCAGTGCAACAACCGAAACCGTACTCTCAGCAACATGGTCAGCGGCACATCTCTGAATTGCTCCGGTAATAATTTCCTTTGCCTTCTTATCCGCTTCTTCCTTTGCCTTTGATTCGATTTCTTTAATCATTAAGGATGCCTCAACTCTGATATCCTTTTCTACGTTTGCAAGAAGTATTGCTTTTGCTTCTTCCGCAGTATAACCTGAAATTCTTTCAAGCTCCTGAACCTGTTTTTCTATAAAACTGTCAAGTTCACTCTGCTTGTCCAGCAAAGCCTGTTCCTTTTTCGCTATGCCTTCTTCTCTCTTTTCCAGGTTTTCACTCTTCTTATCGAAATTTTCTTCCTTCTGGAACAATCTCTTTTCAGCCTTCTGCATTTCCGCTCTTCTTTCACGGACCTCACGCTCTATTTCGCTTCTCATCTTATGAGCTTCTTCTTTAGCTTCAAGAGTAATTTCTTTCTTAATTGTTTCCGACTTGTTTTCCGCATCTAAAATCAGATTTCTTGCCTTCTGCTCAGCACTTCCGATTGCTTTTTCTCCAACAGATTTTCTGATTATATATCCAACCAATATACCTATGGCTAATGCTACTAATGCTATAATTACAGCAACTATTACATTTATAATGTTAAACACCTCCTTATAATAATATATTTTAAGTAAATCATACTTGTACGCAAATTGTCTTTTGTATAAATAAGTTCAACACCAGCAATTTAATAACAAGATGAAGCCGCAAAAAAATATGTTGCGGTAGCAACTGCAACAAAATATTTCCCTGCAACAGTATTAATTAATTATTGATAAAATTACACAATATAATTATAATGTTTACCCCGTTACAAGTCAAGATTAATGAACGGCAAACCCATGAAAAATATAAAAAGAACACTCCGTCACCGCATCTGCCGTACCGGAATGTTCTTTTTTGTTATTACCGTTTTATTATTCTGATTTTTACGTTATATATCCTGCATTTCAGCCAGGCGCTTCAGAGCCGCCGCAGCCTCTGCCCTTGTCACTGTATTTTTCGGTGCTATTATGCTTCCGTCACCGGTACCGGTTATGATTCCGTTTCTGCATACCCAGTCAAGACCTTCTCTCATATCCGGTTCTGCCGCAAAGCCGTCTGCATAATCAAAGATTCCCTTGCCTCTGCCCTCATTCATATCCATGCCTGCAGCCCGTGCATAGCTCCACAAATAAAATGCAAACTGCTCTCTTGTGACGGCTTCCTTTGAATCGATATCAGGAATATCCAGCCCACGTTCTCTGTTTTCAGCAATTGATTCCCTGACAGCCTCCATATCGGTTTTATCACTCAGTCTTTCCAGAGCTTTCATCAACATCTGCACAGTCATAGGGTTCTTAGGCGAAAAAGTTGTCGCGGAAGTGCCGTTCATTATACCTTTTTCATATGCAAACATGACATAATCAAAATACCATGCACTTGAAGGCACATCGGAAAACAGACTTTCCGCTTTTTCTATATCCATAGTGCGGCTTTCAGTGTAAAAGTTCGGAATGACCTCAACCGCCACTTTTATTTTCCCGCTTTCCTTATCATATACGCAAGGCAGCTTTTCAAGCTTTCCCAGTGAGTTCATATAATAAAGATTTAAAGAATATGCCATTTTCCCTTCAGCCGGAGTATACGGCATTTCCAGATATATGGTTTCCTTTACACCGTTTAAGGTAATGTCCTTAAGCTTTACATCTATATCAAATCTTATTTCGTAGGTTCTGTAAAACGGCGCCGAATAATTGTCCAAATCAATCTTTCCGATAATGCCGCATTCACCGTTTAACCCCTTTACATAACGGCAGCCTGTAAGATTGTCTATAATCTCGCTGACCGTAACATTGTAGTTTTTGGTTTCCAGCATTTTTTCAAGTTCTGCGTTTACGGTTTTTACCTGTTCATCGTTCTGATAAAAATTGCTTGTTGACCATCCGTTTTCAGTCAGATAATTGTTAAATAAAGTTTTGCCGCCGCCTCTGATATAACTGATATCCTTTTCAAGTGAAAATGTCAGCCCTTTCAGGAATGCTATATCCGCATAATCCGTACTGCTTGTCCTGCTTCCCAGATACAGATATCTGGAAATACCGTTGCACAGTGCCACTCCTATGGAATTTCCCACTGTGCCCCAGCTGCTGTAGGAAAGCAGCATACCCATCTCGCACTCTCTTATCATCCTGTATTCAAGATTTCCGCTGTACGCACCCGGAGCCGAGTTTATGACAATAGTAGGTATGTTTTTGGAGATATTGTCATTAATATAATCAATCATATCGCTAACATATTTTGAATTAAGTATTTTTTCCTCAGGAGAAGTAAGCACTACAACTTCTATGTCTGCTTCATCCCTGTTTTCCGTGGATTTAACTCCAATACTGGAAATATGTTTTTCCACATTTTCTTTAACGGTTTCCATATCATATACCGAACCCGAGCCTGTACTTTCCGTATTTCCGAAATACTTTGCATACAAGGTTACATCACTGCCGTAACAGTCAATCATAAGATTCAGTACCGCCATCATGCCGAGTTCATCCGCTCCCGAATAAATCATGCCTCTGCTGCCAAGCTTCTTCTTTATATAGTTCACTTCATTTGTCTGTATGGTATTCTGCGGGTTCGAATCATCTATGCCTATGAAGTATCTCATATTTCCCGCAGAATCCATTGAAAGTATATAATCTATAATGTGCAATTTTCTTTCCCGTACCTTAAGTAAGGAATTTACAGCTTTCTTATATCTGGTATCTGCCTCTATCAAAGCACCCTTTTCATTTCGTTTATAATAAGACACTATGTTTTTTACCGACAAATCTTTGTTTTTTATAACATATCTGGGTATTAAACTATAATTTCTCAGATAATTATAAGTATCAAGGTCTGCGTTGTTATAGCCCACAGTGCAGGTAGCCAGCCTTGCAACCGTATCGATGACATAAACATGGTTTGTTTTAGAAAGTTTTACCAGTTCATCTATCATTTTGTATTCGGTGCTGTAATTCTGTGAATCTATCACTCTGGAATTAACAAGACCTCCTGACAGAAGCTGGTCAAGTGAGATTACAAAATAGTCCGTCTTATCGTCCATTTCACGAACCCAGGCCATCAGCTTTTCACTGTCTCCGTACTGTGTGCCGTTTGAGTTTAACGGCTGTCCGTCAAGACATGTTTTATACATGTCTTCATCAGGCATTTCTACCTTAAATCCTGCGGATTCTGCCTCATATACCACTCTGTCCACATTTACAGGTCTGTTGTCCAGCGGAACATATGCAAGCACCGGTTCATTTTTCGCATCTGCTTCCGTCTGCAGCTCTGTTTCAGCCTTGTCTGCTGCAGTTTCCGCAAACCCGCACACCGTCATATTGGCTATGGTTCCTACGATCATAACTGCGGAAATTGCCATGCTTATCAGTCTTTTTTTCATTTTTCTTTCCCTCTCCCCTGTTTGAATTATTTATTGATAAAATCATACAATACTATTATAATATTCTTTGCAACTCAATGTCAAAATAATGAAAGGTAAATCATGAGATATTTTTTTAATCTGTTAAAAAATGTAGATAAAGTTCTTTTAATTCTCCCTCTTTGTTTTGCGGCTATCAGCATAACCATGATAAGCAGCACTGCTTCTGAGGGACACTTTGTTTTCGATAGATATGTGCAGATACAGCTTCTGGCATACTGCCTCGGTTTTATAGGCATTGCTTTTGTACTGCTCATAGATTATAAGATATTTGAGAACTGGGAAAAGCCATTGTATATTGTTTCAATACTGCTGCTCCTTACAGTTTACATACCGGGTCTAGGTATTGAGCAATACGGTTCAAGAGCATGGATTGATCTGGGTTTTATAAATTTCCAGCCATCTGAAATCGTAAAGATAACATTTGTTATACTCCTTGCTCTTTATTTTTCCAAAAACCACGATACACTGCGCAATTACAAGGGTGTATTCATGTCACTTCTTTATGCCTCACCATTTATTGTCATTGTACTTAAAGAAGACCTTGGAAGTGCCATCGTGCTTTGCTTTATATGGCTTGCCATGGTATTTTTTGCAGGCATAAACTACCGCATACTCGGAAAGTCCACCTGTATCTTTGCCATATCACTTCCGTTTATATACCGGTTTATGGCATCCCACCAGAAAGAAAGAATAGATGCCTTTCTGCATCCCAACAATCTTTCTCTTGAAGGTAACTATCAGGTATGGCAGTCAAAGGTTGCCATAGGTTCGGGAGGTCTTCTGGGCAAAGGACTTTTCCAGGGTACCCAGAAGGAACTTAAGTTCCTTCCCGTGCAGAAATCCGATTTTATTTTTTCTGTTATAGTCGAAGAGCTTGGCATGATAGGCGGAGCTATTGTTATAGGACTTTATTCCGTATTTCTTTACAGGATAGCACGTATTGCCCTGAACGCAAAGGATAATTGCGGAGCTTTAATCGCAGTAGGATTCATTGGAATGTTTGGTTTCCAGGTATTTGAAAACATCGCAATGACTATGGGAATCATGCCTGTTACAGGTATCACTCTTCCGTTTATAAGTTACGGAGGCTCTTCCATACTGTCGAATATGCTTTCTCTGGGACTTATACTCAATGTCGGAATCAGAAGCAAATCAATCAATTTCTAAAATGCACAAAAGCGGTACAATCATTGTGATATGTACCGCTTTTATTTATGCGCTGTGTTCTATAATCCTGTCAACTATATGTCCAAAATTTTCTTCTATATATGTATCCTTTTTTAAGACTACAGGTATGCCGTTATTTGCCGCAATATGAATATTGTCATCATACTGGATGATTCCCGCCATATAAAGCTTAAGCGCTTCATTTATTTCTCCTATGGTAGGAACAACACCCATGTTCATCAGTTCGGCCTTAACCTTGTTTACAACATACATACGATTGTGTATACCCAGGTCTTTAAGCACCCTGTCCATAGTATCCGCATCTCTTATACCGACATGTTCCGGTGTCGTTATTATTACCCCGGTATCTGCTCCCGCTGCTGCGAGTTCAAGTCCGTCACCTAATCCTGCGGGGGCATCAATTACAATATAATCAAATTTTTCTTTTAGCTTTTCACAGAGAATTTTCATATGTAAAGGGGTAAGATCCCCTTTGTCCCTGTGCTGCGCCGCAGAAATCAGATACAGTCCTTCAAATCTTCTGTCTCTTATAAGAGCCTGTTTTATTCTGCATAAGCCCGTCAGTGCATCTGCCACATCATAGACAACTTTATTTTCAAGCCCCAAACAAAGGTCAAGATTCCGCAGTCCCATATCCATATCTATAAGGACTACTTTGTATCCTTTCTGCGCCAATTCCGCACCTGCGTTGGCAGCGAAAACAGTTTTTCCAACACCGCCCTTGCCGGATGCTATCAAAATAACCTTGCCCATTCTAAGCCTCCTAATTTATTGTATCGTAGTATTTAAGCTGAAATCGTCGTAAGTTTTGTCAAGCTGCAGATATTTGCCTATGACTTCTCTTGCAACGGGAGCAGCATAGCCTGCCGTGCCTCCCTGTACAATCATTACAGCAACTGCAATCTTAGGATTATCCGCAGGTGCCATGGTGAGCACCCATGCAAAGTTGTCATAGTCGCTCTTATAGGCATCTATCTTTGTATAATCAACTGTGCCGTTGCTCAGGTTTATAACCGCCTGCCTTACGGCTCCGTCCTTTGTCCTGTATGTGTCAGGTTCTTCCTTAAGCAGTCTTTTCATCTCCGTTTCAACTTCTTCCCATGACAGCTTAGGATTTATTCTCTTTAGATACTGCTGTATATACGCCACTTCATCAGGCGGATGCATCTTACCTGCCCTCTCTGCGGTACCGGTCTTTCCCGCAACCTCCACAGGGAAGTTGGCGAACACACTTCGCAGACTTCCTTTTGAGCCGTTTACTACGCGCTTCATTCCCTCAATAATATAATCGAGATTT
>JBJETA010000059.1:0-3721 GCA_051883075.1 Anaerovoracaceae bacterium | reverse complement strand
AGTGAAACAGGTGTTGCTTCAGGCGTAAGAAGAATTGAAGCTATCACAGGTATGACAGTGGCACAGAGAGCTAAGGAGCTTGAAGCTGTTATCGACAGTGCGGCAGAGATACTGAAGACTAACCGTGCAGGCTTAATCGCAAAGATTTCAAGCGTAAATGAAGAAGTTAAGAACCTGAAGAAGGAGCTTGAAGATATAAAGAAGAGTGCAATCAGCTCATCACTTGACAGCATTGTAAACGAAGCAAAGGTTATAGGTAATGTAAAGCTTATCACAAAGCAGTTTGCTGATTACAGCATCAATGACCTGCGCCAGATTTCAGACGATATCAAGAAGGACCACAAGGGCTGCGTGATGGTATTTGCCACAGTGAATGGTGAAAAGGCAACTCTTATGGTATCGGTTACCGATGACCTTCTTGACAAGGGATATCATGCAGGCAACATGATTAAGCAGATTGCGGCAGCTGCAGGTGGCGGCGGCGGCGGAAAGGCTGACATGGCCCAGGCAGGCGCAAAGGATATTTCTAAGCTTCCTGAGGCATTTAAGGTTGCCGAATCACTTATTAAATAATTAATTTAACCGGATTAAAAAAGTACAGTTAATGTCCGGACAGGAAGAACAAAATTTAGTGTAAATATTACAACAATGTTAAATATTAAAATATATGTTGTGTTTCGGACATTAATATGTGTATAATAGAAAAAAAGGAAGAAGGTGTGTAGGATTGGATAGAAATACTATTATGTTTAACAATTTAGATAAATGTGATCAGAAAAGTACAGAAGATATTTTGAGAACCGTTTATGAAGCTTTAGATGAAAAAGGTTACAATGCGATTGACCAGATGGTAGGATATATTCTTTCAGGAGACCCTTCTTACATAACCGGTCATAACAACGCAAGAAATATCATCAGACACATTGAAAGAGATGACTTGGTAGAGGAACTTTTAAGAGCATTCTTAAAGAAATAACCAGAGTAATCAAAGGGCGGACTTAAGAGTCCGCCTTATTTTTTATATTAAAACTGAAAATGAAAGGAATATTTATATGAGAAAACTGGCATTGGACGTAGGTGATAAGACTATAGGCGTTGCGGTAAGCGACGAGCTTCTGCTGTCTGCAAACGGAGTTACTACTATTGAAAGAGTAGGTATCAGAAAGGATGCAGGCAAGGTTATTGATTATATCAAGGAATACAACTGTGATACTGTAGTAGTAGGTCTGCCTAAGAAGCTTGACGGAACTGACAGCATACAGACAGAGAAGGTGTATGAATTTAAAACTATGCTTGAAAACAAACTGAGAAGTACCGGCATGGCGCAGATTGAAGTGGTCTTTCAGGATGAAAGGCTTACTACCGTTATGGCTGAAAAGGTACTGATTGAAGCGGATCTGAGCCGGAAAAGACGTAAGGAAGTTATAGACAAGCAGGCTGCGGTGCTTATACTTCAGGGGTACCTGGACAAGCTGGCTTTTGAGAAGAGAAAATAAAAAAATTCCTGCTTACATTTACAAAAAAATTTGTGATAAAATAGATATGTAAGATTTTTGTGAGCAGGAGGTTGATTATGTTTGAAGTAGGAGATTTGATTATATATGGCTATCAGGGAGTATGCAAGGTAACAGAAATAGGAAAATCGGATATTTCAGGCGTTCCTGCCGATAAGCTTTACTATACTCTTGTTCCGTTATACGGAGCGGGAAAGATTCTGATACCGGTTGATACGAAGATGTTCATGAGGCCGGTCATAACAAAAACACAGGTTGATGAAATCATAAAGAAGATGCCGGAGGTTGAAGCTAAAAGTGTTGATATTCACAACTACAAGGTACTTGAAGACTATTATAAGAGCATGCTTTCAACACACGAATGCCTTGACCTGGTATGCATCATGAAGTCCATATATGTAAAGAAAAACCTAGTTAAACTGCAGGGTAAAAACCTGGGGCATACAGATGAAAAATACAAGAAGATTGCAGAGGATTTGCTGTACAGCGAATTTGCCGCAGCACTTGATATTGAAAAAGAAAATGTTGCGAAATACATAGAAAATGCTTTGCAGGGAGTGGAGCATTGAAAAAGGGCAGAGTTCAAAAACTCTGCTTTTTATTTTTTTGATAGTATGAGTACGGATTATAGGACTTATAGAGTGCTATTCTTGAAGTAGGTAATCCCAAAGGAAACCCAAAGAAATTTTCTTATAATTATATACTTAATACAAAATCTTACAATTTTCAGAAATTACCTATATAAAAAATAATCTATATGATAAAATATATTTAATTATAAGAAAGGATTATAATGATTGAAATATAAAGGAGGAAATATGAGTTACATTTTTGGCTTAGATATTGGTATAGCTTCTGTAGGATGGGCGGTTGTTGATGAAAATTATGAGGTTATTGAATCCGGTTCGAATCTTTTTTCTGCGGCTGAAGCAAGTTCAAATGTTGAACGAAGAGGATTCAGACAAGGGAAAAGACTAAAAAGACGCCAGAAGACCAGAATAGGCGATTTCATCAAGTTATGGAAAAATCAAGGACTGGCACAGCCGAAAGAGACATGCAATGAAGTTTTAGAACTAAGAAATAAAGGCTTGTCGGAAAAATTAACTGAGGAAGAAATCTTTACAGTGCTATTAAATATGCTAAAGCACAGAGGTATTTCTTATCTTGAAGATGCCCTTGAAGATGGAAGCACAGGAGGAAGCAACTACGAAAGAGCTATTGCAATTAATCAGGAAGAACTTAAGAAAAAACTTCCGTGCCAGATTCAATATGAACGTTTGCAGAAATATGGACATTATCGGGGAGATGTAAATGTTACGGATGATAATGGCGAAAAAATAACCTTGAGTAATGTATTTACTACAGGAGCCTACAAAAATGAATTAAAGCAGTTTTTCAAAGTTCAGAAGAATTATCACAGTATATTGTCCGATAAGTTTGAAGAAGATTATATGAAGATATTCAGCCGTAAGCGTGAATATTATGAAGGTCCAGGTAACGAACTTTCAAGAACAGATTACGGGAAATACACTACAAAGATTAATCCTGAAACGGGAGAGTATATTACTGAAGAAAATATTTTTGAAAAGCTTATTGGAAGATGCAGTGTATATAAAGATCAGCTGAGAGCTGCTGCGGCGACATATACCGCTCAGGAGTTTAATGCATTAAATGATTTGAATAATCTTGTTATAAATGAGCGAAAGCTTACAGAAGAAGAAAAAAGAGAGATTATAGAAAAAATCAAAACAACTGCACCAACAGACAAAGGAATGGCTAAACTAATTTCAAAAGTAATCAAGGAAGAAATTGAATCTATTTCAGGCGCAAGGATTGATAAAAGCGAAAATGATATTTTTCACAGATTTGAACAGTACAATAAGATGCGTAAAGAATTAGAAAAGATAAATGTGGATATCTGTGTTTTTTCAAGGGAGGAGCTTGATGAACTAGGATATATACTGACTATTAATACAGAAAGAGAAGCTATTGTAAAAGCTGTTATGAACAGTAATGTGTTGGATTTGTCGGAAGAAACTCTTGATTGTTTTATATCCCTCAGAAAGAAAAACGGCAGTCTTTTCAATAAATGGCACTCTTTTTCTGTAAAAATTATGGAAGAACTCATTCCTGTTTTATATGAACAACCGAAGAATCAGATGCAGATTTTAACTGAAATGGGTGTTTTTAAATCAAAGGGTGAGATA
>JBJETA010000058.1:0-3722 GCA_051883075.1 Anaerovoracaceae bacterium | reverse complement strand
CGAATTGCAGAGGATCCTAAGTCATGTGTTGCGGTAGGAACAGGTGAGGCACTTAACTCAATTGACTTTATGGCAACAAACCGTCTGAATCCAAAAAAGACGAATCTTTAATTAAAACAGTAAAATGGCAATAAAAGAAAAGGCTCTCGAAAGAGAGCCTTTTCTGCAGAAAGGAAATATATGAAACTGGAGTTAACAGCAACGGCAACCTTCGGCCTTGAGGCGCTGGTAAAGCGTGAAATAGAAGCTTTGGGGTATAAGATTCTTGCATCTGAAAACGGAAAAATTACCTTTGAGGGCGATGAAAGAGCTGTAGTAAGGGCAAATCTATGGCTCAGATGTGCGGACAGGGTTCTTATAAAGATGGCGGAGTTCAATGCTTATGAATTTGAGGATTTATTTCAGGCGGTAAGAAAGATACCGTGGGAAAAATGGATACCGGAGGACGGAAACTTTAAAGTAGACTGCTCTTCAGTAAAGTCAAAGCTTTTCAGCCTGCGAAGCTGCCAGAGCGTAACTGAAAAGGCCATAGTGGAAAGACTTGCGGCGGCGTATAAAAAATCCCATTTTAAGAAAACGGGAGCAAGCTTCATAGTAAAGGTAACTCTTCTTAAAGACAGGGCAACCATAACTCTTGACACAACCGGAGTTGACGGGCTTCACAAAAGAGGATACCGACAACATCCGGTGGCGGCACCTATTAAAGAAACACTTGCGGCGGCACTTGTACAGCTGTCCTTCTGGCGTGAGGGAAGACTTCTGGTTGATACCTGCTGCGGTTCGGGAACAATTCCTATTGAGGCGGCAATGATTGAAATGAATATAGCTCCGGGACTTAACAGAACCTTTGCTTCTGAAGGATGGAAAGCCATACCGCAGGAGCTATGGAAGGAAGAAAGAAAAGAGGCATTCCAGAAAATAAATACGGAAAAGGATATCCGCATAGAGGCATATGACATAAATCCCGAAGCGATTGAAGCTGCCAGGGAAAATGCCGCCGAAGCAGGCGTTGATGACTGCATACAGTTTAAATGCATGGATATGGCCAGGATGGCAGCACGGGAAGAAGGAGGCATCATAATCACAAATCCGCCGTATGGAGAACGTATCGGTGAAGAGGAAGAAATCAAAAAAATCTTCGGAAAGCTTAAAAAGTTTATGAAAGAGAATCCTACATGGTCTTTGTTTATGATAACACCCGATAAAAATGCAGAAAAAACGGTAATGAACAGAAAAGCCGACAGAAGAAGGAAGTTGTACAACGGAAATTTGGAAGTCTGCTATTACCAGTTCCATGGGAAGAAACCTGAAAAGAAAATTTAGCATAGAATTAACAAATGCTTAACAGTAATGCGGTTGTCGGACATCTGCACCTTGAATAAAATGTATGTTATTAAACATAATATACTTCATAGTTTAAAGTAAAAAGGGGTGCAAAAATGTTCTACAGGATGTCGGCAGAGGAGACGCTAAAAAAATTCAATTCTTCTAAGTCAGGATTAAGTGAGAGACAGGCCAAGGAGCACGGTGAAAAATACGGAAAAAATCAGCTGGCGGAGGAAAAAAGGCAGGGAGCTTTAAAGGTTTTTCTGTCACAGTTCAAGGATCTGCTTGTACTGATACTGATTGCGGCCGCTTTAATAGCAGCCGTTATGGGAGATATAGAAAGTACCGCAGTAATACTGGTGGTAATAACCTTAAATGCCACTTTGGGCACAGTACAGCATTTTAAAGCTGAAAAATCCTTAAACAGCTTAAAAAAACTGGCATCACCGCTTGCAAAAGTCATGCGTGACGGAAAAAGAAGAGGTATTGAAGCTGCCAATATCGTCGTGGGAGATATTATGGTGTTGGAGGCGGGAGATGTTGTTCCTGCCGACGGACGTATTGTGGAATGTTATTCGCTGCAGGTAAACGAAAGCTCACTGACAGGAGAAACGGAGAACATAAGCAAGACAGCACAGACACTTGAAGGAGAAAAAATCCTTGCAGACAGAACAAACATGGTTTTTTCGGGGACACAGGTGACTTATGGAAGAGCTATAGCGGTTACGACAGCGGTTGGTATGGAAACAGAACTGGGCCGGATAGCGCAGATGATGAATGAAACCAAGGAAAGAAAAACACCGCTGCAGGTAAGTCTGGATGAGTTTGGAAAAAAACTTTCCTTTGTGATTATAGTTATCTGCCTGATTATTCTGGGAATCTGCGTGTACAGAGGAATGGCTCTGCTGGAAGCTCTGATGTTTGCGGTAGCGCTTGCGGTGGCAGCAATACCGGAGGCATTATCTTCAATCGTAACCATTTCTCTTGCTTTAGGAACATCAAAGATGGCGAAGGAAAATGCCATTATGAAAAATCTTAAGGCTGTGGAGAGTCTGGGATGCGTGTCCATTATATGTTCTGATAAGACAGGAACACTGACAAAGAATAAGATGACCGTAAGGGAAATCTATACTCCGGGGCAGGATGAGAAATCTGCGGAAAGATTGAAGCTTGCAGCGATTCTGTGCAACGATAGCTCAGTAACAGGAGAAAAGATATTAGGTGATCCGACAGAAACGGCGCTTATCGAGTATTATTTGAAAAAGGGTGAAGCTTATGAACAGGTAATAAAAAAATATCCAAGACTTGCGGAAAACCCTTTTGATTCTGACAGAAAACTGATGAGTACACTTCACAGAATAGACGGCGGTCTTGTCATGCTTACAAAAGGTGCGGTGGATGCTATGCTGCCGCTGACTGATTATATATATGAAAACGGAACGGAAAGACCGATAAACGAAGCGGATATAAGGGCTATCCAGGAGAAAAACTATGAGTTCTCCAAAAAAGGCCTGAGAGTGCTTGTATTTGCACAGAAAAATGTTGCATCGGAAAAAATAAATATTTCAGATGAAAACAAATTTACTTTTATAGGACTGATGTCCATGCAGGATCCTCCTAGGGAAGAATCGAAAAAGGCTGTTGAAGACTGTCTGTCTGCCGGAATAATGCCCGTTATGATTACAGGCGATCACAAGGTTACGGCATCGGCAATAGCGGAGGAAATCGGAATCCTCAGAGAAGGAAAAAGAGCAATTACGGGTATGGAGCTTGACGCTATCAGTGATGAGGCATTTGAAAATGAAATCGAAGATATTGCCGTTTATGCAAGGGTTACACCTGCACATAAAATCAGGATAGTAGATGCATGGCAGAAAAAGGGCCATATAGTGGCGATGACCGGAGATGGTGTTAACGATGCACCTGCACTGAAAAAAGCCGATATAGGAATTGCAATGGGCATTACCGGTACAGACGTATCAAAGGATGCTGCGTCAATGATACTGACAGATGACAACTTTGCTACTATAGTTAAATCTGTTGCAAATGGCAGAAATATATATACAAATATAAAAAATGCCATAAAGTTTCTGCTTTCAGGAAACACCTCGGGCATCCTTGCAGTGGTGTATACTTCTCTGGCAGCACTTCCGATACCGTTTATGGCAGTTCATCTGCTTTTTATAAATCTTATAACAGACAGCTTACCTGCACTTGCCATAAGTATGGAAAAACCTAAATCGGATTTGCTGAAGGAACCGCCGAGAAGCAGTGATGAGCCTATACTGACCAGGCGGTATATGGCGGAAATCGGCTTTCAGGGTCTTTTGATAGCAATATTCACCCTGTTGGCATACTATAAAGGACTGGCGCACAGCCCTGCGGCAGCTTCAACC
>JBJETA010000057.1:0-16216 GCA_051883075.1 Anaerovoracaceae bacterium | reverse complement strand
TATCAAAGCTTATTCGTGAGGAAAACAAAAAATGACATTCAATTTGTACAAATCGAATGCCATTTTTATATCAGTTTTATATCAATTACAGGCTCTTAACAGCATTTATTATATCATCTGCCGTCATACCGTATTTCTTTTTCAGTTCATCAGGCTTGCCCGATTCACCAAAGGTATCCTTCTGTCCTACAAAAGCCATCTTCACAGGAGCCTTCTGGACTGCAACCTCAGCCACTGCAGCTCCAAGGCCTCCAATGACAGAATGTTCCTCTGCCGTAACAATACCTTTAGTTTCCGTTGCCGCCTTTATGATAATTTCCTCATCAATAGGCTTGATAGTATGCATATCTATTACTCTTACATCAATGCCTTCCTTTGCAAGAGCCTCCGCAGCAATAAGGGCCTCATTGACCATGATTCCCGTTGCAATAACAGTATAGTCTTTACCTTCTCTTACACAGTTTGCCTTACCTATTTCGATTTCCGCATTTTCATCATAAATCATAGGTACTGCAGCCCTTCCAAGTCTTATGTAAACAGGACCCTGATAAGCTACAGCCTTTCTTATAAGCTTCTTTGCGGATACTCCGTCACCCGGATTCAAAACAATCATTCCCGGAATAGTTCTCATCAGTGCCAGATCCTCGAAAGTCTGGTGGCTGGCACCGTCCTCACCTACAGTGATTCCTGCATGTGTGGCACATATTTTAACGTTTGCATGAGGGTAACCGATAGAATTTCTGATTATTTCAAAAGCCCTTCCTGCTGCAAACATTGCAAATGTGCTTGCACACACAATCTTTCCCGACAGTGCAAGACCTGCTGCTGTTCCATACATATTCTGTTCCGCAATACCCATATTGAAAAATCTTTCAGGATAAGTCTTGCTGAACTCTGCAGTCATAGTTGATTTTGAAAGGTCTGCATCAAGAACTACCAGATTGTCATACTCATTTCCAAGTTCCACCAGGACTTTACCATATGCCTGTCTTGTCGCCATTTTTTCTGCCATTACCATTCACCTCCCAGTTCTTCTACTGCCTGCTTTGCTTCTTCATCATTCGGAGCCTTTCCGTGCCATCCCGGATTATCTTCCATAAACGACACGCCCTTGCCCTTTATAGTCTTTGCTATAATAACAGTAGGCTTTCCTTCTGTATTTCTTGCCTTTGTGAAAGCTTCCACAATTTCATCCATATTGTGCCCATCAATGTAAAGAACATTCCATCCGAAGCTTCTGAATTTTTCATCCACAGGAGCAACCGTCATAACATCTTCATTTTTGCCGTCAATCTGGAGTCCGTTCCAGTCAAGTATAGCCACAAGATTGTCTAGCTTGTAATGTGCCGCTGACATGGCAGCCTCCCATACAATGCCTTCCTGGATTTCTCCATCTCCCAGGAGTACATAAACTCTGCCCTCATTGTCATCCAATCTGTTTGCAAGAGCCATGCCCGTTGCCACCGAAAAGCCCTGTCCCAGTGAGCCGGTAGACATTTCTATGCCGGGTACCTTCTTCATGTCAGGATGACCCTGAAGCTTTGAACCAAGCTTACGCAGAGTCAGCAGATCCTCTTTAGGGAAAAAGCCCTTTTCAGCCAGGGCAGCATACTGGACAGGACCCGCATGTCCTTTGGAAAGGATAAATTTATCTCTTGTCAGCATCTTTGGATTTTTAGGGTCTATGTTCATTTCCCTAAAATACAGCGCAGTAACAATATCTGCCGCAGACAGCGAACCTCCCGGATGACCCGAGCCCGCTGCATGAATAGCTCTTATAACGTCTATTCTGATTTTATCAGCCATTTCTTTTAATTCAGGATATTTCATATATAACAACCTCCTTTTCGCAATTATTTCTTTCCATTTGCTATAACTTTTATCATAAATAACGGCAGCTGTGCCATTCTCTTATATCTGCTCGGTTCCTGGATAAACCTGTACAGCCATTCCAGGCCGTGCTCCTGATAAAATTTTGGAGCACGTTTTACCGTACCTGCCCATACATCAAGGCTTCCGCCCACACCGATACCAGCTTTTACATTTGTAAACTCGTTTCGGTGCTCATAAATAAATTTTTCCTGCTTAGGAGCACCCAGAGCCACACAAAGGAACTCCGCACCCGAAGCATTAATTTCTTCAACAAGGGCCGCTTCTTCTTCCTTTTTAAAATATCCGTCATGGGTTCCCGCAATCTTCAGCCCGGGATATTTAATAAGCATATTTTCTCCCGCCAGTTCAGCTACCGAAGCCCTTTCTTCATTTGCCGGCTTGCTGCCCAGCAGATATACGGACTTGCCCGTTTCCTCAAGATATCCGAGTATGCTGCTCAGAAAATCCACTCCCGTCACTCTCTCCGAAAGAGGCTCCCCTATAATCTTTGAGGCATATACAAGGCCTATCCCGTCCGGAATAATCAGTCCTGCTTCTTCAATAAGGTTTTTAAGTTCCTTATCCTTTGTAGCATTCATGATTATCTCCGAATTCGGAGTAACTATCAAATCACAGCCCGGTCTGTCCATCAGACCCTTAAATATTTCCATGGCCTGTTCATTGTTTACCATATCCACAGGCACATCCAGAATTCTTATACGTTTACTGTCCATCATTTCTCCATTATTTTCTTTATCATTTCTTCATTTGTGTCAAGTGCTTTTGTCAGACCCACAAGCTTCTGACGAACCTTTGCCCTGATCATGTCCTTATCCCTGATAGTCTTATCAAATTCCTCTATAAAATCCTCACTGTTAAAATCATAAACAGAACACATTGCTTTCATGCCTATGGATTTCATAAACGAGTTTATCTTAGGGTCATATGATATTCCAATCATGGGAACATCCATAATCGCCGAATGAATCAGTGCGTGAAGCCTCACTCCCACAAGGATATCCATGTTTCCTATAATGCTCAGCATTTCATTGGTAAGATATTTGTGTTTTATGGAAGATACCCTGTCTCCAAGTCTTTTTTCTATTTCTTCAATGACACTCACGTCTTCCGAGTAGTGGAAAGGAATCAGTATAATCTTTGCCTTCTTTTCACTTGCAAGCCTGTCCATGGCATCGCAAAGTTCATCTACAAATTCGCTTCCAATCTTCCTCTCACGTATGGCAAAGCCCACCGTAAGCTGCTCTGAATCAAGCTCAATTCCTTCTTTTTTAAGTATTTCCTGACCGATTTCAAGCGGTGCAGGCTTTATGCGGAGCACCGGGTCGGCCGTCACAACCACCTTTTCGGGCATTACCCCGATTTCAGTAAGAAACTCCTTTGAAGCTTCATCTCTTACCACGATACCACATGCCTTTGACAAGGTCACTGCGGTAAGCTTTCTGTTTATGTTTGAGTTTATAGGTCCTATTCCCTGACTGTATATAAAAACCTTTTTTCTGAACAAAAGAGCAAACCACATGATTATAAGATAGTAAAGTATGCTCTTTTTGCTTGTAACATCCTGAAGCAGACTGCCTCCTCCGCTTATCAGCAAATCACATTTTCTTACTGCGTTTAAAATACTTTTCATGGATTTGCGATTTACGGATTTTACACCATACTTTTCCGAAGTAGAAGCAGGATCCTGCGACAAAACCGTAATCTCTGTATCCTCAAGCTTGTCCCGCAGATTGTCAACCACGGCACGCAATATGGATTCATCCCCTATATTATTAAATCCATAGTAACCTGAAATCAAAATTTTATACATTAATGTCCTGCCTCTTCCTGTGCTGTGTTCTTGTTCAAGAAAGGAACAATCCATCTCAGATAAGCCTTGTACACAGCCTCAAATACAACAATACCTATCACACCCACAATCAGTCCGAACAGAAGAGAATATCCTGTTCTTGCAAATCCAAGGTAAAGAGGTGTTCTCAGGTGCATAAACGTATTGTTTACAGAAGTCATACCTATTACGCCGCACAGTCCGAACATAATCGGCCACAATTTAAATCTTCTTACCGAAGTATACACCATCATCATAACTGCCGGGAACGCAAACAGGAATTCCTTATTTCTAGGTCTTGCAATAAGTACATCCTCCAGATAGTTTCTGAACAGCATTTCAATATTTGAAACTTCAACAGATGAATCGTGGCCTGTTCTCATGATGTAATAAACTCCTACTCCGCCTACCAGAGCACCGATAAGAATCATCCATACCTTTACCGACATATTCATCATATCCTTAAGATCATGGAACTCCAGCACTCCTACAGATTTCTTGCTCTTTCCGAAACCGAAGTAAGCAAGATAAACAACTGCAAAATACGCAATAGGCAGAAGCTGTGCAAGCTTTACGCCTCTGAATATATCAATTTCAAGCATATATCTTGTAGCTGACAGCGGAGCTGCTGTCATCATGCCTCCCATCAGTGCCACCAGAACCGATGCCGCCAGAACACATGCCGAAACAGCCATTATTTTTACAAGAGGAGCATCAGCAGTAAGCTGTTCTCTCATTCTCTCACTTGCCGCAGTATATAACGTAACCGCAAGGCACGCAAAGATTACGGCGGAAGCAAAGCTCAGGAGCAGTTCAAAGGAATTCGGAATAACATACGACGCTCCGACTGCACCCACGGCTCCCAATGCTCCCAGCACCAGTTTTCCCTTCCTCCTAATAGGAATGAAGGAACTTAGAAGCAGTACTGCCGCAGCTACACATCCAAATGCCATCAAAAGCTTCTGGACATATGGAACCTCATGATTCTTCATCACTGACGCCGAGCCGTAAGTAAAGCCATGTTCTGCAAGTCTGTTTTCAAGATTGTCGAACATTTCCCTGTACTCTTCAATATCAGTGATGTATGTGTATAAATCATCCTTTTCCTTTATAGGCTTAAAATAAATAATTCTTATGTTTCTTTCCGTAACAGCCCTGAACAAAGTATTTTCTATTTCCTTTGCCCCTTCATAGCCGTAATACTGGTATCTGTTCTGAATGTAGTTCCATACTGAAAAAACTCTTACAGCATTGTAATCTGAACTTTCGGCTATTTCTTCAACACCCTTCTGCATAATGTTCTGAAGCTGCGTTGTATTTTCAATCAGTCCGAGAGTTATACCGTTTTTATCAAGATAATCCTTGGCAAATTCAATACCGTCGTCATTTCCGATTACTCCGTCTCCGCCTGCAATCATATATTCAGGCTTAATTCCATACTTTTCATACTCATCAACAACTGCTTCAGCGTACTTTTCCCCGTTAAATCCGCTGTAGCAGAGTGTTCTGGGTATTATTTCCATACCAAGGCTCTGAATCTTTTCAACCTTTTCAGGCAGCAGACCCAGACTTATATACATAATCTTTGAAGCCTCTATATCCATTCTTTCGATAAATCCGCCTTTTTCCGAATTGGCAAATTTATACGCCTGTGAATACAAAGCGTTCTTTGAATTTCCGTCAATAACCGCATAAGCCCTGCTGCCTGCAGTTACAGCGAAATAATCCTCTTCTTCAAATCTCTTTTCCAAAGCGGACAGAACAAATTCCTCCGCCTCAGCCGATGCCATTTCAACCAGGACATCATATCTGTCATATCCTCTTTCTTCAAGTTCATTTATGAACTCTGCAGGATATTGTGATTTCCAATCTGCCTCTTTGGTAACCTTGTCCATTATCTCGGCAGAAACCTCCATGTCCGTATCTTCCATCAGAGTCATAAGGTTCTCTTCCTGAAGTGCTATCTTTGTAATGTCCAGTTCATCCCTGAACTGCTTCAGCACACTGCTTACATCCTTATGCTTCTGGGCTGCCAGAAGTTCCAGTTCACTGAAATCCGCCACTATATCATAGCTTTTGTTATTTTTTTCTATGCCGATTCTGTTTCCGATTGATATGCCTGAAACAAGCACAAAGAAACAAATCAGCAAAATCAAAATTCTGTTTTCCCTGAAAAAAGTTTTCATAAATATGTAACCCTTGCATCGCCTTTCTTTTTACTGAATAGTATATGTTCCTCTTACCATAACCCATATATCCGTAATGGCATAAATGCCTCTTCCGTCATTTCTAGGAACTAACAGCAGATGGTTTGCTCCGACATAAGCCCCTGACATAAGGTCCATGCCTGCCGTAACATCAGACACACCGTTACTGCTGTTTCCGATAGCAGAAGCCTCACCGCTTCTGAGTATTATTTCACAGCCTTCACCGCCTATCAGCTTCTGTCCCGCTGTCAGGCTGATAGGTGTATATGCCGTTTTGCTGTCGACATAGCTCTTTGTCACTACCGGATCTCCCTCAGACCCAGGCTCATCCGAGCCTGCCAGAGCCATGGATACTCCCAGTGCAAGAACAATCAGAACCGACATGGCAATAATTATACTTTTCTTCATCTCTTTCTCCTCTTTTCCGAACGAAAGCAATCTCACCCGTAAATGGGCTGCGATTGCTTCCGATAAAATACAATTAACTTAGCTTATTTTGGTTTGCAATTCCCAGACTAACGGTCAATGCTTCATTTACATTCGGAAGAAGCTCTTCGTCTATTGAGCCTATTCTTTCCTTTAATCTTCTTTTATCAATAGTTCTTAGCTGTTCAAGCAGAACTACGGATTTCTTTGTCAATCCATTATCTTTAGCTTCTATTTCAACATGTGTAGGCAGTTTTGCTTTATTAAGCTGTGAAGTCACAGCCGCTACGATAATCGTAGGGCTGTATTTGTTGCCCACATCGTTTTGTACAACAAGAACGGGTCTTATACCCCCCTGTTCAGAGCCTATGACCGGACTTAAGTCTGCAAAATAAATGTCGCCTTTTTTAACTAACAAGTCACTCACTCTCCAATATTCAATTAATCTCTATTTAAATCAACCCAAAATCTTTTTTATAGCCAGCGCAGTCATATCAGCAATATCACCTGCCGCAAGACCGTATTCACCGAAGCGCTCCGCACCCAGATCGCCGGCTGCACCATGCAGATATACACCTGCTTTAGCGGCATCTTCGGGATTCAGTCCCTGACCTGCCAGGGAAACGATGATACCTGTAAGAACATCTCCGGCACCTCCTGTTGCCATGCCGGGATTCCCTGTAGTATTAGTATATGATTTTCCCTGCGGTGTTGCCACTATCGTATCCGCCCCTTTAAGCACCGTAACAGCTCCAGTTTTTTCAACAAGAGCCTCCGCAAGGCTGTGCCTGTCCATATCTGCCGCTTCAGAAACAGTCACATCCAAAAGCCTTGCCGCTTCTCCTATGTGAGGCGTAATAATAACCATGCACGATGCATTTTTCAGCCTTTCCTGCATTTTATACCTCGATATGTGGTTCAGGCCGTCGGCATCAAGCACAAATGTGCCTTCATAATTTTTAAGTATGTCCCCTATCAAGTCAGCATCTCTCTCATCCTCCCCCATTCCCGGACCGGCGGCAATAGCATCATATCCCCGCCTTTTCCAATCATGAGAAGTTCTTGAAACACAGGTTGCTTCTGTGACTCCAATCTGAAGCACCGGGAAAATCTCCTCAGGTGCCGATATCGTCACAAGTCCCGCACCGCTTCTCAGCGCCCCGCGTCCGCACAAAACAGCAGCACCTGCCATTCCGTAAGAACCTGCGGCCAGAAGTATGCGTCCGCAATCCCCCTTATGTATGTCTCTTTTTCTTCTCTTTATTACAGTATTTACATATTCCTGAGTAATTAAACCGTTTTTCATAAAAAACCCCGATTTTTTTAAGTAAAAGTTAAATTCCCAAAAGTGCCTTTGCAAGAAGGAAATAAGTCACTACCGAAATCATGTCTGAAATAGATGATATAGTCGGATTTGCCATAAGGGCAGGGTCTATACCAATCCTCTTTGCAAGCATAGGAAGCATACTTCCTATAACCTTGGCCGCGATTACAATCGCAAGCATGGCACCGCATACTGTAAGAGCAATCATCGGTCCCTGATGTTCAAGCCAGCATATTCTGACAAAATTAAGACCGCTGAGGGCAATACCTATAATAGCACTTACCCTGAGTTCCTTCCATAGTACCTTTCCCGCATCCTTCAGGGCAATTTCATCCGTAGACATACCGCGAATGATAAGTGTAGCGGACTGTGAGCCAGAATTTCCCCCGGTACCCATCAACATCGGCATATACGCAACAAGGCAGATTACCTGTGACAGAACTGCCTCAAATCTCGAAATAATCCCCCCTGTTATAACATATGAGCACATCAGGAGGAACAGCCACGGCAGTCTGTTTTTTACATGCTGCCACACGCTTATGTCAAGATAGTCCTTGTCCGTGTCATCCATGACACCCGCCATACGCTCGATATCCTCAGTAGTTTCTTCTTCAATGACATCAAGGATATCATCGACCGTGATAATGCCTACAAGCCTGTTTTCCTTATCTACAACCGGTATTGCAAGAAAACCGTACTTTTTAAACATTTCCGAAACCTCTTCCTGGTCATCGTAAACATTTACGCTTACAAAATCAGTATGCATAAATTCGGAAATCTTGAGATTGTCATCCGCTATAACAAGTGTTCGCAGAGAAACAATGCCCAGCAGAGTTCTTCCCTTATCCTTTACATAACAGGTGTAGACAGTTTCACTGTCCATAGCCTCTTTTTTTATATAGGCCATGGCCTCAGCCACAGTCATATCCGCCCTCAGGCTGATATAATCAGGAGTCATAAGGCTTCCTGCACATGTATCCGGATAGTTTAAGAAAGTATTTATCAGTTTTCTCTCGTCCTTAGGTGTTTTTTCAAGTATCTTGTCCACAAGATTTGCCGGAAGTTCTTCCAGAACGTCAATCATATCATCGAAGGAAAGCTCGTCCATAATAAAGTGCATTTCCTTATCGGTTATGGCATTTATAATGTCTACCTGATCCTCCAGAGGCAGATATGCAAACACTTCCACCGATACATCCTTAGGCAGGGTTCTGAACATGATAACCGTTTTCTCAGCACCAAGCTCCCCCATTATGTCTTCCAGAATTTCAGCTATATCTACTGCGTTGTTTTCGAGGATTAACTCCCTTGCTCTTCCGTATCTCTTTTCCTGTAATAATTCTATGATTTCTTCAAGGATTTCGTCATAAGTTCTTTCCTGCTCCATTAAAGCTACCTCCTGTCTTCTATGGGGCAGTCAAAGCTTATGCTTATCCGGCAAAAACTATGAATCCGCCCCTGCTGTCATCTGTATTTTTATTATTGTTATTCCTACTCGGCCCTATATCCACAGTTTTCACTCCTTTCATTTTTTAACTGTTTATAAATGTTGCCACATTAAATTATTATACTCCATGAACACCGCATGTTGCAAGGGTTTGCTGTAAATATGCCTATTTTTAAAACACAAAAAACAGACAGATTTCCTGTCTGCTTCTGTATATCTGTTAAAACCCGATATTTATTTACATAAAAATTCCATAATGTTATTCGCAAAGCTGTTTATATGTCGGAAAACATCTTCATTGTCCAGTACCTCTTTCGGATTATTTGCCGTTTCCATCAGTACGAATTCCGACGGCAGATAAAAGGTTTTGTTCATATTTATGGAGCTTATAAGTTGCTGTGCCACTATATCACTGCCGCTGTACCCGGAAACTACTATGGCAAACAAAGCCTTGTCAAAAAAGCGCCTTGTACGGAAAAGTGCCGTAAGCCTGTTTATAAAAGCCGCAATATTTGCGCTTATGGCATCATTATAGTTTGCGCAGACCAGCAGCAGCGCATCTGCCTCAAGAATGGCAGGATAAACCTGCTCGGGAATGACCCCTCCGTAAAAGCATTTGCCCTGTTCGCCAAAGTGCAGACATGCATCATAAGGGCAGCCTATGCAGTCCCATATCTGTCCGTTTCTCAGCGAAATTGTTTTTATGCTGCATCTGTCACCGATTATTTTTTCCGTTTCATGCCACAGAGCCAGACTGTTTGACGATTTTTCATTTCCTGCGTGGAGTACCAGAAGTGACGGTTTTTCTTTTTTGCATATTTTGAACTCCATGACTCTCTTCACAAGTTCCCTTGAAGATTCCGCATATGCCTCAAGATTATCCACAGAAAGATTTTTAGCGACTACATTGAAGTTTTTAAGAGAGCCCGTCCCCTCAACCAGAGGTTTCCCTACAAAGGTACAGCCGGCAAGGTTTGCGCTTAGAACAAGCTCCCTTGCAAAAGACTTTGTATAAAGTTCACTGCTTCCGTCTACGATGATTCCACCTACACACCCTTTGAAGCATTCCTTTGTACGCCTTATTTTTTTCAGTATTGCATACCACTCAAGGTTCACACCTGACTCTCCTACCGCCACTGCGAATATAATCCTTCTGCCTGAGAAATCATATTCTTCAAACTCTTCAACCGTAGCAATCTTGTCAAAACTGTATTCCTGTATACAGTTTTCCAAAACAAATTTCAGTCTTCCTGTCTTAACCTTTTCCCTGCAGAACGGTTTTATAAGCACCGGCTTTTTTTCCTGTTTTTCTTCCGTTTCCTCTTTTTTTTCAATATCTGCCTTATTCATAATCGTCATTCCCTTCCGAAGTCCATACCGTTTCTATACTATTTCTTTCAGGTTATCGTATGCCCGCTTTATCCTTTTAAACAGCCTTTCGGGCATTTCTGCATTTTCAAATTCTGTCACACCGCCTTTTATTCGGTTTAATGCTCCCATAAATGCCCCTTCCATACCGTTTCCTATAAAATTTGAACTGTAATGCCATTCTCCTCTAAGCAAAAGCAGTATAGAGAGTGCTCCCGAAGAAACTGCGGGAGCCATATACGGCTTGAATCCCAGTTTTCTTGTCTCAAGATTGGATTTTACTGCCAGATCCGTAAGCTCTTTTGACAAGTCATCATCATAGTTTTCAATACTGTTGGCTATCACCAGATCACTTCCGTGAGGTCCGAAGGCTCTTCCCTCCTTAAGAAAGCTTCTGAATTTCTCATTTTTTTCAGCATAGTATCTGGCTCTGCTGTTCATGACGCCAAGTCCGAAGCCCTGTATCTGACCTGCCTGGAGCTTTCCTTCCCCCGCCCTGTATGCCGCCATGCAAAGAGGATCTACCGGGTCGGAAACTACGGCAAACAAGCCCTTAAATTCCTGCTCTGCCGCCATTTTCGCATAGTGTGATACCAGTGGTTTATTTCCTTCAAACTGTACCATACGCACATCAACATTCTTCTCAGAAAGAGAAGGTACCGCCTTTGAAGCACAGAATATAAATACATCACTGTCAAAAAGGCTCATTTCCTCACCGGTTGGTATTATCCTGACAGCCGGAAGACTGATTTCTCCAAAAGGATAAGACATCTGGTTCATTTCCATCTCATATCTGGATGCCGTTTTTTCATTGATGTCATATATGCCTATTTCTTCTATAACATCAGCACCGAGAAGCTTTAACGCCATAAGTAGCGTTCCTCCCACATCGCCCAGAGCCAGAATACTGACCTTCTTTTTTCCTTTTAATTCAAAGGGAGCCTTTAACTCCTGTGCCGATTCACACAAATCTGTTATTCCGTATTTCATAAAACTTCCTCAAAGTATTGTTAGATAATATTTTTAAGTCTGAGAAGCTTTTCTATATCCTCCTCAACATAAACCGACGGTGCTGCATTTTCATCATATAAAACAGTATTTCCCCTGTCCGGACATCTGGGTGAAAGGATCGCTTCGCCAAGCTTGCCCAGAGTCAGTTTGCGCTCGAAATACTTCTGGAATTCCTCCTGGATAACTTCCAAAATATCACGGGCATTTTCAAGGCACACAAGAGAAAATTCGAAAACGCTTTCCCTGTCTTCTCCTGCCATACATTCTGATGCAGCATAAGGCAGTATCATATTTATGGAAGGAATCAGAGGTGAATTCATATTGTTTTCCCTGTCCACACTGTCCCCTCCGATAAACGGATACAGGGCGTCATCTTCAAACCATGTTTTCAGATTAGGTATGAAATATGCCGAATCCACTGCCCTGTTCTGCAGCGACATCAAATCCTGTCCTCTTCCCGAGAGCACCCCTACTATTGTTTTTTGTATTTCAATATCCGATTTTTTAAACAGTGTGTCCAGCTTTCCTATTCTGTCACCTATATGAATCAGATCATCTACAAGTATTACTTTTCTGTTAAAGGATTCTATCATTTTAAGCTGCGTTTCCAAGTCCGGATAGTTAGGATATTCCCTTATGATAAAGCTTTCCAGGCTTCTGTCATATACCTTCTCAGTGTGTATTTTTTTAGTTACCGTATTCGGAACAGCTTTTCCCTCAAGTACACCTGCAAAAGGAACGCACATATACGGTCCCAGTTTTCTCACTTTTGTTTCAACATTAGGTACACCGTTTTCCGCAGTTATTTTATCTATAAGCTTCCTGTGTATTATGTCCGAGTTGAAGGAAAGTACAAGACTTCCCTTGTATATCTTTGTCAGTGCAGTCTGCATCCTCTGATATGTTCTGCTTATGACCTCAAGAACCCTTTCATTCTTATTGAAAGGATTTTTCAGCTGTGCCACAACATTTTCGAATATTATCACAGGTGAGTTCATGTCCACATAATACGTTCTGCCTGAAGAGCTCTGCATAAAGCCCTGTCTTTTCAGCACTTCCACAGCTGTAAGCGCACACTTTTTATCCTTCATGCTGAACATAGGATTATATACAGCAAAGGTGTATCCCTTGTTCAGTGCCTCTGCCAGTGTCTCCGTCAGAAGTATCTGATACATCTCATCCTTTGATTTTTCAATATCTATAAACATTCCTGCCAGTACAAGCACCTTACCTGAAACCTTGTTTCTGATTTCATCTGCCTCTTCAAAATTACCAAACTCCTCATACAGATGCATCAGATCAAGCTCATGATACAGTGAAGCTGCGAGTATTCTGTTGTCATCACTTCCGTCACGCACAACAACCGCACCTGCGGATTTTCTCATGGCAGGGTATTCTCTGACAGCAGCTTCGTCGGAAATTCTTCCTTTGAAGGTTTTTCTTATTTCCCTGAGAACATCATGCTTAACACGGCTGAATACGGCAAAGTTTATGTCCCTTGTCTCAAACACGCTTTTATACTGTGGCTCTCTTAGGTATAAGCTGTTTTTGTAGATGTAGTTCTGCGCAAGAGTATCCATCAGATTGGAAATGTCCCGGTCATTATCGATATTTTCCCTGATTCTTGTAGAGCTTATATCCTCAAGATGTGTAGGCAGAGTCAGTTCAATGATTTTTCCCGTTATTTTTCCGTATTCGCTTCCCGAAGTTCTGTCATCCTCCTTATCAGCCACAGTTCCTTCTCTCTTAAAGACTATATGGTTCATGCTGTGGATAGAGTATTCCTCCGGAGCCTTTTTATACGATGATGCATTTTCTATAACGTCGCTTCCCACTACCACATAAAGCTCTCTGCCGGAAAAGATTTCCCTGAGCTTTTTAAGGTCTTTAGGATTTGCAATATTTATTGATATATTGTTTGGAAATATAAACACATTGCTCTCGCTTGCGACAGACATACTTGCAATCTTCTGTCTTATCAGCTGAGGCTGCGACTTTTTGGACCATGAGAACTCATCAAGAGCAAGGTATACATCAAATCCCAGCTTTTTTATTTCCTTTACGATGCCCTTATGTCCGAGTGTAAACGGGTCAAAAGTGCCCGGGAAGAATGCGATTTTCCTGTTGTCTTCAAAATCAAAATCGCCGTATTCCATCATAAAATCGGAAATAAATCTGTATATATGGTTCAGTGCCGCCGCATTGTTATAAAACTCAAGCTCACTTTCATTTTTATCTGAGATAAGGGTCATCATCTTTTTATAAACAACCCTGAAAATGTCCCTTTTTTCACAAAGGCTCAGTTCCCTGCTTTCAAATATATTATGTCCCAGAACCAGAAATGCCTCCTGGCACGCAATATCATCATAGTTGGCAAGCCCTCTTAAAAGCACGCCCAGAAGGGTATTTCTGCGATTTTGGAAAACTTCCTCAGGCTCTGCAAACCTTTCCCTGTAGCCGGAGTATTTTATAATCATCACGCCCACAGTATCAAGCGCAACCGATACCACCTTGCTGTTTGTGCTTTTCGTAAGCTCTGTAAGATCCTGTATAAATTCGTTCAGTTCTCTCGGATGCAGGTACATGGCTGCCGCTCCAAGATACTGTGGAACATACTTTGAATACTGGTATTCACCCATTTCAAGACCTTTGGTAAGCTCAATGACTATTTCATTTCTCTGCGAAAGAGACAAATACTTCATGATTGAAAGAAGCCCTCTGCCCGCACTGTGCCGTACCGTAATCCTCTCACTTACCTTTACCAGATTGGAGAAATGTGCAGCAGCATGGAAGCTTTCTTCTTTCCATGTTTTTTTAACATAGCCAAGCAGAAACTCAATATTTACCGATTTCAGCACCCATGGTGTTCCCAGCTTCAGATTGTCTAAATAAATATCAGATACAGTTGCCCTGTCACTGTAAAGCTTTTCGCGGTAATGGCCTGTTTTTTCAGATTCCGGTTCAACTGCCTCCAATATTTTATAAGCAAGATAATCTGCCGCCAGAGTTTCCTCCGGTGCATTTTCCAGAAGTTCTGAAACAAAATTTTTAAGGCTTTCATCCATGCACTCTGTGTTTATCTGTGTCATAAAATACTTTACAAGCTTCATGGCACTTATTTTTATTTCCAGCACTTCTCTTTTGACCATATTTCCTGCAAAACCCAGAAGAAGCTTTATCTGCTGTTCATTGTAATATTCCACATGAATAACCTGCGCCGCCTCCGATATGGTAAAAGCAGTCATATCATCAACGTCTCGATTGTTAAAATATTCACAGAATTTACTTACATAAAAAGCCCTGTCCACATCATTTTTTGCCTTTTCCAGAAGAACAAAGATAACGGTTCTGAGACTGTAACCCATCCACCTTCTCAGCTGCTCCGTGAGTTTATAATCAGGAAAAACTATATTTTCAAGGTAGTAAGCCCACAGGTCAAAGCTGTCTGTCTCATTCTTCTCCGGAAAAGCATTTTCAGGAAGCTCTTTTCTGAATTCTTCATCGAATTCAACTATGATTTCCGCCATGATTGAGGCAGCCTGTCTTCTTATGTCTCCTTCCCTGTGTGTAAGCATCTCATAGAGGAAATTCAGTGTTATAAGCTTTTGTTTCTGGGTCATATATGTGAAATACTCTTCAAATATGTTCAGATATGCTCTTATATTTTTCCACTGCTTTTCGCTTCTTGCAGTTTCCATGAGATTTGTAAAGGCTTTTTCATCATTAAATTTGCTCATAAGTACGATATTGTGCTCAATAGCTGCAAACTTAAAGCTTTCTATAACCTGTCCGGCATTCATAAGTGCTGCCGGATGATTTTCTTTTTCACAGCTTCCTTCACTGTCCAGCTCGGAAGATATATTCATGGCATGCATATAGGCTTCAAAGTCATGAAGCTTTGCATAGACCCTTTCATATCTTCTTCGCTTCTTATCATCTACATTGTCAAGCTTGTTCAGTATGACATCAAAGGATTCCTTCAGATTGTAAAAGTTTACTATTTCCCTGTTTTCCTCATCTCTTGTACTCTTAACCCTGAAGTCCGCATAAATCAGAAGCAGTGATTCAACCGACAGGTTTTCCAATTCCAAATCCCATGTTGAATGATTTGAAGCAATATGTGCAATGACCGGCATACCGTTGCTCTTCATAAGCCTGTCTGTATAATAGTAGTGAAGATACGGTATTTTTGCTGTTTCCTTGCCCCTGCATCCGAACTTTCCAAGATCATGTGCCGCGGAGGAAGCCGAAACCAAAGCAAGATCCACAGGCAAGCCCGCTTTTTTCAGCTGCTTTGCCATATGCATAGCAACAAAATGAACTCCTGATATATGACCCCATGTATTAAAACCTGTTACATCTCTGAACAGTATCATAAATTCGTAAATATAGTTTTCTTCCCAGAAGCTCCTGAACTTCTCATATTCTTCTTTTATGACACTTTCTTCGGCTTCTTCTCTGTCCAGAAGTCTTATAATTTCCCTTTCGGCTGCCGGGCCGGCGGATTTTTCATTCTGCCATGATAAAAGCACACGTAGCACCGCATACAAAACCGCAGTTCCCTTTTCGTAATTTTCTGCAGCTGTTTCCTCGTCCGCCTCCGCTGCCGAAGCTGCCGTACTTCCGCATGATACAGGAAAAAGCTTGTCAATGGTTTCATTTTTCGCATAAACCAGCCAGCCTTCTTCAGGCTCACGGCATATTCCGTCAAG
>JBJETA010000056.1:0-16315 GCA_051883075.1 Anaerovoracaceae bacterium | reverse complement strand
TTTTCAAAAACTGTCTCAACTGCAAATAGTATTCCTTATTAAATTCATCACCTATTATTTCATTCCACGAATTTCCCAAATCAACCATAACTATAATTCCTTATCTATGATATACTTAATATTGTATAAGCTTATGCGCCTTCATACGCATAAACCTGTACAGCTATATAAGAGTATACAGTAAAAGCATTATATTTATAAAGGATATTTTATGAAATCGAAAATATATTTATCGGCACTTGCCCATCCCATACTGCGGGAATACCTGAAATCAGAGGGTTATGACCTCTGCCTCATACCTGAAAATGACATCGTGTACCGGGAGGTTTCTTCCCATGCCGATTTATATATGTGCAGGCTCGATGCCGGAGCGGAGGCTCCCGTCCTTCATATTGAAGACAAAACCGAACTTGGTTTCCGTTACCCTGACAATATCAGATACAACGGTGTATGCATGGGAGGCTTTTTTATCCACAACACAAAGTATACCTCCCCAAGACTTCTGAAAGCCGTAAGAGAAAAAAACATGGCTCTCATTAATGTCAGACAAGGTTACACAAAATGCAACATGGTAGTTATAAACAGCCATGCCGCCATAACCTCAGATACCGGCATATATAATGCCCTGGCATCTGTTCCGGGTGCGCCTTTTGATATCCTGCTCATCCGTCCCGGCTATGTGGGGCTCAAGGGCTTTCCGTACGGTTTTCTGGGAGGCGCTTCAGGACGCATAGGAAGCGAAATCGTATTTAACGGCAATCTTGAAGAGCACCCTGACTTCAGGAAAATACAGATTTTTATCGAAGCTCAGGGACTGTCACTGAAATATTTCAAAGAATACCCACTTACAGATATAGGGTCGATTATATCAGAAAGCGAAAGGATTCAAATATGAAGAAACACGCTATCATTCCTGTTTTCATACCCCATGAGGGCTGTCCCAACGACTGTGTTTTCTGCAATCAGAAAAAAATTACGGCAAGACAGGAGCCTGTTCATGCAGAAGACGTAAGAAATATAATAGAGAACTATCTGCCCACGCTGTCCGGCAGGGGGCTTGAAATGATTGAAGTCGCTTTTTTCGGAGGCAGCTTTACGGGCATTCCCGTGGAAAAGCAAAGCGAATACCTTTCTGTGGCTAAGGAGTACAAGGATAAAGGACTTATCCGGAAGATTCATCTTTCCACAAGGCCTGATTACATAAACACGGAGATTTTAGACAACCTTAAATTTTACGGCGTTGATACGATCGAACTGGGAGTCCAGTCCTTTGATGATGATGTTCTGAAGGCAGCCAACAGAGGTCACAGCAGTTCTGTAGTTTATGAAAGCTGTGAGCTTATAAAAGCATACGGTTTTGAACTGGGAATCCAGCTTATGATAGGTCTTCCGGGCGATACGATGGAAAAATCGCTTTATTCCGCAAGGGAAACGGTGAAAATAAAGCCCTCTATTGCGCGGCTTTATCCTACTGTCATCATAGACGATACAGAGCTGTTAAATATGTATCTGCGCGGCGAATACAAGGCCCTTTCCCAGGAGGAAGCCCTGGAAACAACAAAGGAAATGTATAAAATCCTAACCGCCGCAGGCATAAACATCATCAGGGTAGGGCTGAAAAGCACGGACATTATCAATGAAAACGGTGCTGTGACGGGCGGTACATACCACCCTGCTTTCAGACAGCTTGTTGAGGGCAGAATTGCCCGGGAAATACTTGAAGAAAAGCTTAAGCAGCTATTAAACGCTGCCTCCGGTGATGTGCCTTCCCTGATAACCTTCGAAAGCTGCGGAACATCATTTTCAAATATGGTGGGAAATAAAAAATGCAATAAAATATATTTCGCAGAGCATTATCCCGGTCTGAAAATCAGGTTTTCGGTAAATCAGAGCCTTGCTGAAGGTGATTATCAACTTTGGGGTTCACAAATACCCTAAAAACAAGTAAAATACTTTTATTGACTATTTTTGCTAATTTAACACATAAAAGTGTGAGGGAGGTATATAAACATGAGAGCAGTCGTAACAGTTATCGGAAAAGATATGGTAGGCATTCTTGCGAAGGTAAGCACAATTTGTGCGGAAGCAAACGCAAACGTGCTTGAAGTGACCCAGTCCATTCTGCAGGAATACTTTGCCATGATTATGGTTATCGATATAAGCAGTCTGAACTGTGAGCTGAACGCATTGGAAGAAAAGCTTCAGAACAATGTAGAGGGTATGAGAATCCACGTTATGCACGAAGACATCTTTAACTCAATGCACAGAATTTAACACACGGGGAGGTCTGACAATGCTTAATATGAGTGACATCATGGAAACCATCACCATGATACAGGAAGAGAATTTAGATATAAGAACTATCACTATGGGGATTTCCCTTATCGACTGCTGTGACAGCGATATAGATAAATCCTGTGAAAAGATTTACAACAAGATATACAGATATGCCAAGGATCTTGTAAAGACAGGCGAGGATATTGAGAAAATGTACGGTATTCCAATCGTAAACAAAAGAATATCGGTTACACCTATTGCCCTGCTTGCAGGAGCCTCCGGCGGAGACCCTGTTAAATATGCAAAGACTCTGGACAGAGTTGCAAAGGATGTAGGCGTAAACTTTATCGGAGGCTACTCGGCACTTGTGCAGAAAGGCTTTGCACCGGGAGATAAAGAACTGATTGAATCAATTCCACGTGCACTGGCAGAAACAGATTTTGTCTGCTCTTCTGTAAATGTGGGCTCTACAAAAGCAGGCATCAACATGGATGCCGTAAAAATCATGGGAGGAGTTGTCAAGGCTGCTGCCGAAGCTACAAAAGACAAGCAGTGTATCGGTGCGGCAAAGCTTGTTGTATTCTGCAATGCTCCTGAAGACAATCCGTTTATGGCAGGTGCGTTCCACGGTCCCGGAGAAGCTGACTGTGTTATCAGCGTAGGCGTATCGGGACCGGGCGTTGTACGTTCAGCACTTGCAAAAATGCCTGAAGATGCAACACTTACTGAGGTTGCCGAAATGATAAAGAGGACAGCCTTCAAAATCACCCGTGTAGGCCAGCTTGTGGGAAATGAAGCAGCAAAACGTCTCGGTGTACAGTTCGGTATCATTGACCTTTCCCTTGCCCCTACACCTGCAGTTGGTGACTCAGTTGCACACATACTTGAGGAAATAGGTCTTGAACAGTGCGGAACTCACGGTACTACAGCTGCACTTGCCATGCTGAATGATGCAGTTAAAAAGGGCGGTGTTATGGCTTCTTCATCAGTCGGAGGACTGTCCGGAGCTTTCATCCCTGTTACTGAAGATGCAGGTATGATTGATGCTGCAAGAAAAGGCGTGCTTACTATTGAAAAGCTTGAAGCTATGACTGCAGTATGCTCCGTAGGTCTTGACATGATTGTTATTCCGGGAGAAACCACACCTGAAACAATCTCCGCTATTATAGCTGACGAGGCTGCCATCGGTATGGTAAACTCAAAAACTACTGCAGTAAGAGTTATTCCTGCCATAGGCTTAAAGGAAGGCGAAGAGCTTGATTTCGGAGGTCTTCTCGGTAATGGCCCAATCATGCATCTGAACCCTAAATCACCTGCAAAGATGATTAACAGAGGCGGAAGGATACCTGCCCCTCTTCAGAGCTTAAAGAACTAACTCCGGACAAAAACCCCTGAGAGAAAAATCTGTTTTTCCCTCAGGGGTTTATTTCTTTACTATATAAACATGCATATTAATATCGGCAGGAAGATTGCCGGCAGATAATTCATAACCTTCAGGTTTGTAATGCCCAGTATGTTGAATCCCAGTGCCATAATAAGCACAGAGCCTGTGCAGGTCATTTCCGCAATAACCGCATCACTCAGATAAGGTGCTATATATTGCGCCAGAAGCACTATGCCTCCCTGGAAAACAAGCACAAATGCCGCCGACAGCAGTACCCCTATACCCATGGCAGATGCAAATACACATGAGCTTATAAGATCCAGCGTAGATTTTGTCATAAGCATTTCTGTATCTCCTGTCAGACCTGCATTTAATGAACCAACGATGGTCATTGCGCCTATGCAGAAAAGCAGACTGGCAGTCACAAAGCCTTCAGCTATGGATACTTCACCGCCTTCCTTTTGAAACCTTTTCTCTATTCCGGCCGCAAAATTGTTAAGTCTGCAGTCCAGGTCGAGAGCCTCGCCAATAACCGCGCCTACAACCATAGAGATAATCATAACAAGAGTATTCTGCCCCTTTAGGACTCCGGAAATACCTATGCATATAGTGCATAACGCAATTCCTTTCATAACTATTTCTCTGATATTTTCCGGTATTCCCCTTTTCAGAAGCATCCCCGCAAGGCTGCCTATAATAACCGCAAATGTATTAACTATGACTGCAAACATACTTTCGCCTCCCTACTTTTCCACAGTCCGTTATCGCCAATATTTTCAACTTTTCAGCAGTTTTCCACATCATTTTTACAAATTGTATACAATTTTATCCTCTGATTACTGTGGAAAAACTTTTTCGCTACGCACGTTGATTTTACTGCTGTTACACAATTTTATCCTTTTGTCAACAGCAAGTTATCCACAGATTTTTATTACAAAACATCCGTTTTTTCAAGCATTTTTGTTTTTGTGCTTTTCCACAATTATATCAGAGATTTTCTGCTATTTCCTCCAATTTTTTTAGTCTGTGATTAATCCCCGATTTCTTCATTGGCGGATCCATCATATCCGCAAGCTCCTGAAGTGTTGCTTCCGGATTTTCCAGCCGCAAATATGCGACTTCTCTCAGTTTATCGTTTAAAGAGTCTAAGCCCTTTTTGTTTTCAATAGTTTTTATTGCCATAATCTGTTTTTCCGCAGCATTCAGCGTCTTGTCCAGATTTGCACTGTCACAGTTGCTTATACGGTTTGTTTTATTCCGCATTTCCTTTAGTATCCTTGTATCTTCAAATTTCAATAGTTGCCCGTGAGCTTTTAAAATATTTAAAATATCCACAATCTGCTCTGATTCTTTTACATATACCACATAGCTCTTTTTTCGCTGTATCTGCTTTGCATGAAGTCCGACAAAGCTGTTTATAAGTTTTTTAACATCGTTTGCCAGTGTCTGCGTTGTACATACGAATTCAATATGATAGCTCTTTTCAGGGTCGGTTATTGTTCCTGATGCAAGAAAAACCCCTCTCAGGTACGCTTTTCTGCAGCATTTTGTTTTTATCAGTCCGTCGTATATACCGTCACTTATAAAGTTCATGCCCTCCCTGACCATGAGTATGCCGATTTCCCTGAGAATCTGCTCACTTCTTTCCTCCGGTCCTATGGTTAAGGTATAAACCCTCGCCTTTTTTAAAGTTGTTCCCTGCCCTATCTCAAGATTGGCCTCCGAATCGAAATATTCTTTTATCATAATTTTATAGTGTCTTGCTACCGCAGGATTTTCTGTAGACATGACTATGGTGAATTTTCCTCCGCCTGCCAGCCTGATACTGCCGCTCATGCGTATAAAGCCCGCTATTTCCGCAAGCTGGCAGCATTTTTTTTCCTGATCCAGTCTTGCCAGTTCATTTTTTGTTTCAAGTGAAAACGACATACTTTTCCAACCTTCCGATTTACCAATTACTTATAAAAAACGCTTCAAACCGTTGGCTTGAAGCGTTTTGTTTAAACTCTGATATTTAATATCTTACTTTAAAGGTGCTAATCCTAAGATTTCTCTTGCTTCAGCAGGAGTTGCAACTTCTCTTCCTAAAAGCTTAGCCATTTCAACAACCTTAGCAACCATTTCTCCGTTGCTCTTAGCTAAAACGCCCTTTTCCATGTAAAGGTTATCTTCAAAACCTACTCTTACATGTCCGCCAAGGCAGATAGTAGCAGCTGCGATGTGCCATGCATTCTTTCCAAGACCTGTAGCAGTCCATGTTGAGCCTGCAGGAATTGATTCTACCATGTATAATAAGTCTCTGATTGTAGCTGTCATCTGAACGCCTAATACAAAGTCCCAGTGAAGAGGATGTACTAAAAGACCCTTTTTGTCAGCAACCTTAAGAGCGATGTCAATCATACCCTTATCAAATACTTCAAGTTCAGGCTTAATGCCTCTTTCCTTTAAAATCTTAGCAAAGTTTACAATTGTGTTATCTGTATTGATGAAGATTTCATCTCCGCCAAAGTTACATGTACCGCAGTCTAAAGTAGCCATTTCAGGTGTAGGAACGATTTCTGTTGACTGTAATCTTTCAAGGTCAGTCATACCAACAGCACCGCCTGTTGAAGGCTGGATGATTGCATCAGGACATACCTTTCTGATAGCGTCAACGCATTCCTGAAATCTGCCCTTATCCTGAGTAGGAGTTCCGTCATCCCATCTTACATGAAGGTGGATAAGTGAAGCGCCTGCATCGTAAGCTGACTTAGCTTCTCTTACGATTTCTTCTACTGTGTACGGAACGTTAGGGTTCTGTTCCTTAGTTACTTCTGCTCCGCAAATACATGCACTGATAATTAATTTTTCCATTATGCTTATTCCTCCTAAATTAATCATAACATAAAACTCAGCATAGTTTTATTACGCTACCAAAGTAGTCTTTATACATTATATCATTATAAGTCACGATGCTCAATAGTAATTCTAAATCCTTCCTCTTTTAATTTTTTCGCAAATACGTTTGCCATAGTCACGGAACGATGATGACCTCCCGTACAGCCAAAAGCAAGGTTCAGATGGTATTTTCCTTCTCTCATATAGCATGGAATCATTTCATTAAGCATCTTATCAACATTTTTTATAAAGCTCTGAGTTTCTTCAAATTTAAGTACATAATCCTGTATTTTTTTACTGTTTCCTGTAAGTTTTTTCAGGCTGGGCACATAATACGGATTTGGAATAAACCTCATGTCAAAAACCATATCAGCTTCCAGCGGTATACCGTGCTTAAATCCGAAGGATGAGATATTTACAACAAACCTCGTATCCTCTCCCTTTGAAAAAATGTCCTTTATTTCCTCTTTCAGCTTGGCTGCCTTCATATTTGAAGTGTCTATAACAAAATCCGCCATACTTCTTATCTCAGAAAGCATCTCCCTTTCGGCAGTAATGCCCGAAAGCACATCTCCTCCTTCAGCAAGGGGATGCTGCCTTCTTGTCTCATTAAACCGTCTGATAAGCACTTCATCAGACGCTTCCAGAAAAACTATCTTATAAGACAGATTCATTTTTTTCAGCTCTTCAAGAGAGGCTTTGGCATCACCGAAAAACTGACCGCCTCTTATATCTATAACAAATGCCGTTTTCTGTATGGCATTACCACCATTCATGGCAAGTTCTACAAAGTTCTTCATTAAAGCCGGAGGCATATTGTCTATGCAATAGTACCCAAGGTCCTCAAGACAGTTTACAGCCTGGGATTTGCCCGCTCCCGACAGTCCGGTTATGATTACTGCTTCCATATTTCATTTATACCCTTTCTATATTGACAATTCTGCTCAGATCCAGCCCTGCCTCTATGGCTCTGTCCAGTCCTCCCTCAAAATCACCTACCCGGCTCGGATGATGGGCATCACTGCTTATGATAAAACCTGCATCTGTAAGCGCCGCCGTCTTTATTTCTTCTACAGTCAGATGTGCATGCCATGTGCTTATCTCCATTAGTGTTCCTCTGTCAGCACAAGCCTTTGCTATCTCAAGGATGTCAAATGGACCTTTATCTCCCGGATGTGTAAGAATCTTCAAATGATTTTCATACACAGCTTTAACAGTCATATCAGTATTTTTCCTGCGCAGCTTTTTCATTCCTTCGCTTAAATCCCGACTGTTATCACCTTTATTTTTCTTGTTGCATATGAAATTTTTTACACAATAACCGTTCAAAACGCCGTAATGATAACCGCCTATAACAAAGTCATATTCAGCAAATTCCTGTGGTGTCACATCCAGGCATGAGCCCTTGTTTATAATATTTGCTTCCACGCTCAGGCAAATATCTATATCAGGAAATTCTTTTTGAAGTGCCGCAATCTCCGCCCTCATCTCAGGCACTGCACTCCTTTTCATTCCATAGGTCAGATGACCCGGACCGTGATCGGATATTGCTATTTTTTTTAATCCGCGGCTCACCGCTGCCTCAACATTTTCTCTTATAGTACCTTTTCCATGTGAATAAACCGTATGCGTATGCAAGTCATAGGTCATTCTGTATCCTTTGTATATCTTAATCTCTTCCATAAACAAATCTACCTTTTTCTCAATCTCCCAGAATCCTTACCTCCGGTTCCAGTTTTACACCGAATTTATCAAACACCGTATTCTGCACTATATGCATAAGCTGTATAATTTCGGAAGCCGTGGCGCCTCCGTTGTTTACAATAAAGCCCGCATGAAGCGGTGATACCTGTGCTTTCCCTACGCTGAGTCCCTTCAGACCAGCCTGTTCAATAAGCCCTCCGGCAAAGTGTCCCTCAGGTCTTTTGAAAAAGCTTCCCGCACTTGGGAGATTCACAGGCTGCTTGCTGTTTCTCTTTTCCATAAGTTCTTTCATAGTGCTTTCAATCTGCTCTTTATTTCCCTTTTGGAGCCTAAATACCGCACCGGTGACAATATCGCCGTTTTCCTGAAAAACGCTGTGTCTGTATCCGAGTTTTAAATCCTCTTTCCGAAGTTCATACTCTCTTTCTCCGTCAGCACTTACAGCCGTTACCGACAGGATAATGTCCTTAATCTCCCCGCCGTAAGCTCCCGCATTCATAAAAACGCCTCCGCCTACACTTCCCGGTATTCCGCTTGCAAACTCAAAACCTGCAAGTGAATGTTCAAGAGCCATTCTTGCCACGGAAGAAAGCTTTGCTCCCGCCATGGCACAGATTCTTTCACCATCTGCATATACCCTGCTGAAATTTTCTCCCAGCTTTATGACAATGCCTGAAAAGCCGCTGTCCTTTACCAGTATGTTGGAACCACTTCCAAGAAGAATATGCTTTATCTCTTCTTTTTTCAAAAGCTTCAGAACGCATTTCAGTTCTTCCGTACTCTCAGCAGTAACAAGAGCCGCAGCCCTTCCTCCTGCACGGAAGGACGTATATTTTTCCATCGGAGCATCCATTTCCACTCTTTTTCTGTCAGTTATTCTGCACAGTTCCTCTTCAATATTTTTAATCTTTTCGCAGTTATTCATCTCCTGCATCCAGCCAGTCCCTCCCCGTTTCACCGTAGTCACTCAGATTTTTGTATATGTTAGTGCTGACAGGCATATTTTTATTTTTTAATCTGTTATCTACCCATCTGCTCATATAAGTATATAAAATTGCAAAGATAGGAATGCCCAAAATCATTCCCACAAATCCGAACATTCCTCCGCCTACCAAAATGGCGAACATTACCCAGAAGCTTGGAATTCCTGTAGATTCTCCCAAAATCTTAGGTCCTATGATATTGCCGTCAATCTGCTGCAATATGATAATGAATATTACAAAATAAACAGCCTGGACAGGATTTGCAGTCAGTACAATAATCGTTGACGGTATTGCCCCGATAAAAGGTCCGAAAAAAGGTATGATATTTGTAACCCCTATGATAACGCTTATCAGCATTACGTACGGGAATTCCAAAAGAGTGCATACAACAAAGCATATCACCCCTATAATCGCCGAATCGATGAGTTTTCCGCTTATAAACGCCCCGAAGGTTTTGTTTATAAATTTAGCCTCTTTAATAATCTGCACAGCTGTTTCAACCTCAAAGAAAGCACATACCAGCTTCTTTGCCTGTGCTTTAAACAGCTCTTTGCTGTTCAGGAAATATATGCATATGATAATGCCTATAATAAAGTCCCAGAAAAATCTGAACACACCTACAACCCCTGTGGAAAGCTGTGCTGCAAATTCCAAAAGCCATGGAAGTGCCACATTCTGCGACCAATCCGTCATCTTTGCCGTATAATCCCCCATCAGCATCCTCAGTGTACTGTTAATTTCTTTATTAGAAGAAAGCTGCGATTCACACCAGTCCAGTATGTTTGTAAAGCTCTCCGGTGCTGTTCTTACCAGGTTGATAAGACTGTCCAGAATCTGAGGAATGACCAGACTCAGAAGACCGCCCACGGCCAAGAAAGCCAGAAGCATTGTAATCGTCGTGCTTAACATCCTTGAGATTGACAGTGCATGCTGCTGCGTCATTTTGTGATGTATTTTCTGGTATATGTTTCGTGTGCAGAAATTGTACACGGGACATAAAAGATATGCCACAACAAGCCCGTAAACAAACGGCATAAGAATTTCTATGACCCTGCTCATGGTGGCAGCAACACCCTCAAGCCAGAATATCAGAAAGAAAAACAATATGGTGGAGCACAACACTGCAAAAGCCGTGATTCCCCATTTAACATAAGTACTTTTCAAATTAATTTTCATACCATACTCCGCTCTTATTTTTATCCAAAAAAATCACTTTCAGTATAACATAATTTTTTTATTCTTCCAAATCACTCAGAATCTGTCGCTGTAATTCAGCAGTCCTCTTAAATAGCCTCCCTGAACCTTTGCGGTCTTATTTCCCGTCGGCTTTTCCTTTTCATATTCGTAAATTTTTCCTGTCAGACCTTCTTTTGAAGTCTCTATGACAGCATAGGTTCCTCTGCTTCCGTCAGCGGGAAAAGTAAGACTTCCCGGATTTATCAGATAAATATCACCCATATTTTCAAATATCGCCTTGTGAGTGTGTCCGAAAAGCGCTGCCATGCAGCCGTGTTCCAGTGCACGGTAGTAAATGTTCTGATATTTCATTTTTACATTTTCTATATGTCCATGCGCAAGATAAAGCTTACCGCATTCGGTTTCAACTATTTTGTATTCATTTTCCCCAAATCCGCCGTCCATATTGCCCTTTACCGCAATAACGTCCGTGTTCAGGACATTTCTGAGTTCTTCAGCATCCTTTTCATAATCGCCCAGATGAAGAACTGCATCAATGCCCTCATGTTTTTCAAATATTTCGTACACCTTTTCCAGCTTCCCATGGGTATCGCTAATAACCAAAAATTTCATTACCTTCCTCCAAGATAGTTAAATTTAAGCTTCAGACAGCCCTCTGAGCAGCCTGCATAGCTCAGTTCAATAAAGCCTGCTGCTTTTCTCACCTTCTCGATATTGCTTAAATCTATCATAATGTTCCTGCCGTCCACAAAAATAAAATCACAGCCTGTAAGCTTCAGCAGTCTCTGAAGTGCCGTGCTTCCCGAAACGGCAGCCTTTAATGCCAGCCCCTGCATGGCATTTCCCATAGACCTGACATCTTCATCAAAGGTTCCGTATATACGGCAGCTGTCAGATGAAAATCTCATATCCAGAATTTCAATCATATATTTTGCCGAAACAGGGCCCAGCTGTCTGGCATCCAGTCGCAAATCCGCAAGGATTCTTCCGTTTTCAAAGCTTATCCTGTAATCCTTAAGATATGTGCTTACCTGATTAAGCTTCATCACCTTACTTTTTACTACGGTATTTACAAGCTTTTCCGGGATTTTCAATATCCCGTTTTCAATGTCGCGGTAGTCGAAAAAGTCAGCAATTTCAACAAGTTCCGCCTTATTTTTTAAAATGTATGAAATAATCCCTTTAACCTGTTTATCTGTAATTTTCAAATTTCATTTTCCTTTCATTTTAACTAAACCTCTTCCAGAAGATTCAGTCCCTCCACTTCATTAAGTTCGTTCTTTATATCATCAAAGTTCAGACCTCTTGGCAGCTTCGCCGAAACATAAAAAGCAATTCCGTCGGGATTTATTATGTCTGAATGTCCCGGCTGAGTTTCAAGCACCGATATTCCCATATTTCTGAGCTTATTTGAAAAAGCTCTCCAGCTGTCCATATTTTCTATTTCAATATACAGGTTCAGAAGTCTTGAACGGTGATAAAACCGCTGTTCAAACCTTGGCAATATGGCAAGGCTGAAAAAAATCAGAACAGCTCCTATGACTGCTCCCGAATAAAAACCTATGCCCAGAGCAAGACCCAGACATGCGGAAGCCCAAAGTCCCGCTGCCGTAGTCAGACCTCTTATTTTATATTTTCCTGTCGCAAAAATAGTTCCTACGCCTAAAAAACCTACACCTGTTATAACCTGTGCTCCCAGTCTTGCAGGATCTGCCCCCGGAGACATAGTCTGGCAGATGTATTGGTCTGTCATCATAGCAAGTGCAGCTCCTATGCATACCAGTATATGTGTTCTGAAGCCTGCAGGATGACTGTTTGCCCCTCTTTCCATACCTATGATTCCTCCCAGAATCACAGCAAGAATCAGCCTCAGTGCAACCGAAAAAGTATTAACCTCATAAAAATAATATGGCAGCCTAAAGTCAGCCATGATTCCAAGTGCTTCCATAATTTTTTCCTCCACAGCAGAATATGCGCCTAAAACCTGCTGTCAATCCAAATATTTCTGTACTTTATTGTATCACAATATGTTAAGATATGGTATAAAGATTATGTAACAGTTTCATACGGGCAAAACGGACAAATCCACACACGGAGGCATAAGTACACATGTATCATGAGATTTTAAAAAAGAAAAAAATTCTGGAAAGCCGAAAGCCGTACAGCATTGAACTAAGGAAGCAGCTGAAAGCGGATGAGCTCTGCGATCTTATATATACCGCTCTTCATCTCGACGGAAGCGTTTTCACAAAATCACAGGTAAGAGAAGTCCTGAACGGCGGCTATGTGAAGGAAGCGACAATAAATGACCATCTTTCCATAGAACATCATCTCGATGTAATGTCACATATAGATGCTCTACTTAGTATGGATACCGAGATTGATTTGCGCGTTATAGAGGAAATTCATGATATTTTATGCGGTTCCGAGGGCCCTGTCTGGAGAAAATCAAACCCCGTTCTGTATACTCTTGACTATATCCCGCCACACTACAGTGAGGTTTCCGGGAGAATGTCCGATTTTATACAGTGGTGCTACAAAGCAGACAGTGACCCGGATACCAGCCCCCTGCTGAAAGCTGCAGGCATACACAACAGAATTATTGAAATTTATCCGTTCGAGTACGGTGTCGAATCAACAGCACGCATCCTTATGTATTATTCCCTTATGCGTGAAGGGTATCCGGTCTTTGAACTCCGCGCCAATGAACAGGAATACAACAGTGCCGTAATTGAGTATTTAAAGCATAAAAAAATCGAGCCTTTTTACAGACTTCTCGAAAGAAATTTATTCAATAAGCTTGATACCCTGCTCCAGATTACCGAACCCGGCGTGTAAAGCCAAAGCTACTGTATGCCAGACAAATTTTCAATTCCACACGGATTCCTAATAACTGCCATTTTCTTTCCACTTTCGAGCACTATACTACAAATACTGACAAAGCAAGTCAGAATTTAAGAAAGGACAGTGATGAATCCATGAAAAAAATTATTGTATCAGCATTTACATTAGCTATGCTGCTTTCCCTAGGCAGTGCCTCTGCATTTGCAGCGGACAATTGCAGTTATATGACAGGACAGCAACGTGCACAGGCCCGCAACGCAGCTTACGAACAGGCGTCTGCACTTGGTTCTGAAGCAGAGCAGAAAGCCTTTCTCAATGAGCAGGGCATTGGAGAAACAGAATGGTCTGAAGAAGCTGCCGCTTCTTACAGCTACGTAACCGGCCACCAGCATGGCATTTCCTACAAGGCTTCCGAAACAGACGTCAGTGATACGGAGGATACTTCATCTTACAGCTACGTAACCGGCCGCCAGCGCGGTTCAAGCTACAATCACTAAACTGATTACTACATGGCAAACCGTCATAACGGTTTGCCATATTTCACATACAAGGAAGGGGTTTTTACAATGGCTGACATACTTATAGCAGATGATGAAAACGATATCATACAGCTTATATCACGTTTTGCCGAGCATGAAGGTCATACCGTTACCGCAGTTTCAAACGGTGCCGATGCCGTTGCTCTGTGTGAAAAAAAAGATTTCGATATAATCATTATGGATATTATGATGCCGGAAATGGACGGCTTTGCGGCATGCAGAGAAATCCGCCAGAAAAAGGATATTCCCTTTATCATGCTTTCGGCCCTTGGTCAGGAATATGATAAACTTCTGGGCTTTGAACTGGGCGTAGATGATTATGTTGTTAAACCTTTTTCTCCGAAAGAGCTTATGGCGCGAGTCAATGTTATAGTCAGCAGACATAAGAAAACGGAAAGCCGGTCTTCTGAAATCCGGTTTTCCGGAATAACAATAGATACTTTGGGTAGAAAAGTTTATATCGACGGTTCTGTAACCGAACTTACCGCAAAGGAATACGATCTTCTTCTGTATTTTGCGGAAAATTATGGAATTGCACTATCCCGGGAACAAATTCTGAATGCCGTATGGGGATATGAATATTTCGGAGAGGACAGAACTGTAGACTGGCAGATAAAGCTTCTGCGCGGTAAGCTTGGAAAATACCGCAGCTATATTGTCACTTTACGAGGAATGGGGTATAAATTTGAAGCAGAAAAGTAGAACTATCGTAACAAAACTCTGGTGCTGGTTTATTTTATTCGCAGCAATTATTCTTGCTGTCTTATGGCTTATCCAGACAGTATTTCTTCAAAGCTTTTATTTCAGAATAACTGTCTCCGATTTGGAAAAGACTGCAGCAGAAATAGCGGGACAGAAAAACAACAGCGACTTTCTTAAAATCATAGAGGCTTCTGCCGAGGAAAATTCCCTTCTGATTTTCCTTGTGGATTATGACGGAAATATCGTTTACAGTGCAGACGAATACAGTTCAATCTACGGTAATCCTTATCATGTAAGCAATACCGGCACGCCTTATTTTTCCGAAGACAATTTGCTGAGTTGGCAAAAAGGTGCAGCACGCAACCTTCCCTCCAGTCATAAAGAAGTTCTGAATCAGCTTCTTCTCTCAGAAAGTACTTCCTGCGGCTGTGTTACGGCAGACAATTCTGCCTATGTTTACGGATATAAACTGACTGACTGCAGGGCTCTTGACGGAAAAAATCTGATTATGTGCATCAGTATGCCTCTTGCCGCAATAGACAGTGCGGTTCATGTCCTGCGCATACAACTGGTATGGGTATCTGTATTTTCACTTCTGCTTGCAGCAGTGCTTGCCTTTTTCATTTCAAAAAGATTCGAAAAACCAATTAATCATATTTCATGTCAGGCTGAAAAAATTTCCCGTGGTGAATTCCGGATAGAGGAAAAGAAAGGCTTCTGCCGTGAATTCGATGAGCTTTCCGACAGTCTCAGCTTCATGGCAAATTCTCTTGAGCGGCTTGAAAACATACGCAGGGACTTACTTGCAAATATTTCCCATGATCTGCGCACACCTCTCACCCTGATAAAAGGCTATGCCGAAATGATAGATGCTTTTTCATGGAGTGATGAAAAACAGCGTACAGAGGATCTTGCTGTTATTCGGCGTGAAGCGGACCGTCTTACTTCCCTGGTAAATGAAATATTAGAATATACATCCGGACAAAATTCTGCAGAACCTGTAAAAAAGTCAGAAATAAATATCAGCAATATCGTAAATGACACCATTCAGCAGTTCGAGCCCCTGTGCGAAAAGCTGGGATACAGAATAGAACATATTATTGAACCCGGCCTATGGATTCTGGGCAATGAGCATGACATAGAGCGGGTTATATATAACTTTATTGACAATGCAGTCAGTCATACCGACGACAGCCGTCATATAAGAGTCACCTTAGAGCGCCTTAATGATACAATCAGATTTTCCGTTAAGGATTATGGACCGGGCATTTCATCCGAAGATATTCCTTATATCTGGGACAGATACTATACATCAAGGAACCGGAAAAACGGACAGACCGTATCCGGTCTTGGGCTATCTATTTCAAAAACTATCCTTACAGAACACGATGCAGATTTCGGTGTTGAAAACGATAACGGCTGCATTTTCTGGTTCGCTTTTCCACAAGCTTATGTTTCACAAAAATAATAACAGCTTATCTTACTCCCTATCTTCTAAAAAAGGAACGACAGTTGTTCTGCTGCCGTTCCCTTTGCATTTAAACAATTTGTTGACACATTCCATCAATCTTCTTCCATATATTTGTTAAGCATAACTCTTGCCTTAAACAGATCACCGTCCACAAAGATTTCCAGCCAGCCTCCCTGAAGCTTTGTCAGATCCTTTGCAATTGCAAGACCCAGACCGCTTCCTTCTGTGGTTCTCGAAGCATCTCCGCGGGTAAATCTTTCCGTCAGCTCATCTGCACTTATATTCAGCGGACTCTTGGAAATATTTTTCATTTCCAGAACAAACATGTCTTTTGTAC
>JBJETA010000055.1:0-16412 GCA_051883075.1 Anaerovoracaceae bacterium | reverse complement strand
GAATATATTTTACCACAAAATCCACCCTCTCAACCACAAAAAGTCTTTGACTTTTCGTTTTGCACATCGTATAATAAACATTGTGCAAAATGCATGCGCCATTAGCTCAGCTGGATAGAGTAGCATACTACGAATATGAAGGTCGGGGGTTCGAATCCCTCATGGCGCACCAAAATAAAATACCCATCACAAGATGGGTATTTTATTTTTTTGTAATCAAAAGGGATTCGAACCCGAAAGGGCGTTGGCGTAGTGAAAAAGCCTAAATGGCTTTTGAACAGCCAACGGTTCAAGGCGGCTGAATGAGCCGCCGCAGAACGGCGAAGGACGAAGTCCTGAGTTAAATCCCTCATGGCGCACCAAGCACAAAAGCTTAGAATTTCAATAGTTCTAAGCTTTTTTCATTTCTCTCAAAAATCTATCTTTTGCCCGTATTTTAGTCCTTTGTGGTTTATTTGTGGTTTATTGTGTCTAAGTTTATCAATAATTTTCTGTTCAGCTCATTACATTTTATACCTATTGAACTACATATTATTGACTTCTTCAGAATTATCTTGTATTATGCTTTTGAAAGATGTTTCTGGATTGCTAGGGTAGCTGTCTTTAACGGTCCTAGTCTTGAACAATTCGGAGCCGTCTTTTTTTATTTAGGCTACATGACAAAAATTCCGGCTTTTTATATTGCTCTGCTTATGTTCGCAGGCCAAATTTTTGCCGGAATTCTGGTTGATATAAAGATTAATTTTTTCTTACAATGAAACGGCATCTACCCCTGTACCTATGCTGAGGTTGAATCTTTCAACCGCAAGCTGGTAATTCAAAAGGTCATTTGCCTGTTGCAGCTTTGCATTGTATAGTTCTACTGCCTTTTTATTTACATCCGTTATGGTGCACATTCCTGCAGTATATTTGGTCTGCTGAATTGTAAGTCCGGTTGTAAGATTTTCTACATTAGCCTTATCTGCCTGAACCTTTGCATATTCAGATTTAACAGTCATATATTTTTCTCTTACATCCAATTCTATTAAATAAGGAACTGAAAGTTCTTCTGCTGCGGCTCTTTCAACTGCAAGCTTTGCAGTCAGATATGCTGCAGAATCCTTTCGATATGCCTTGTACTCGGGCATGTTTACCTCAGCAGAATCAACTTTATATGCAGCAGTTTTTGTTTCAAGCCTATTTTCAAGTGCCACTTTCACTGCTTCATCTTCTGTCATACCGGGCATCTGGCTCTCTGTTATGGAATCTGTAAGGGTAATATCCTGATTAAGTGCATATCCCAAAAGGTTGTTTAGAGACATTTTATTAAGTTTAAGTTTATCTAAAGCCTCATTGTAATTATTTTGAGCCTCTATTACACTGATTCCCGTAGCTTCCATTTCATTTTTTGAAATTTTGCCGACACTGTTTTGCGTTTTTGCTATTTCATAAAGCTTCTTTTTTATGTCCAGGCTTTCTTTTGCGATTGTAAGCTGGGTTTCTGAATTTTTCATTGTAAAATACTGTTCATATACCTTAAGCCTAAGCGCATTTTTTCTGGCTGCTGCATTTGGTTCAAGGACTTCTTTTGCATAATTTCTTGAAAGCTTTAGTTTTTTTATCTCTGGTGAATTACTCCCTATCTCCTCTTCATTCTTTTTGGCAGATGATAGGCTTTCCATATACGTTTTTACCGCCTTCTGATCCTCCTGATTTTCAATAAGCATCATGGTCCATTCAGGACTTTTTTCAAGCTGCTTATAGGCCTGTTCCAACGACATGGTAAACTTCGGAACCGTTTGTCTCATATCCGAACTTTCTTCCTTAGCAGCCTCTGTTTCTCCCGCAAAGGCACAAATCGTACCGGACAGCATCATGATTGCACAGACTGCAGCCGTGACTTTTATTCTCATTTTTTTCATTTTCTCTTCCCCTTTTTCTTATAGATTTACTCACTTCTCAGTGCATCTATTGGATTTAGCTTGCTTGCCTTTTTCGCAGGACCCCATCCAAAGCCTACTCCAACTACCGTAGCAAAGCCTACTCCAAGTGCTATTGAATAATAAATTATTTTAAATTCATTTCCTATAATCAATGCTGCCACAAAGGCAATTCCAAGACCAAGGGCTATTCCTAATATTCCTCCAAGGACAGACAGGAATATTGATTCAATGACAAATTGCAACTGAATCTGCTCAGGTTCAGCGCCAAGAGCCTTTCTTAAACCAATTTCCCTTGTTCTTTCACTTACAGACACAAGCATCATGTTCATGATTCCGATGCCTCCTACAAGAAGTGAAATTGATGCTATACCGGCAAGCATAGCCGTCATCATAGCTTTCATTTGTGATACTTCCTTCAATATGCTGTCAAGACTTACTATCAGGTAAGCATCCTTCTTGTAGTTAAAGGCTTCATCCAGTACAGCTTTTATTTCTTCCTGGGTTTCCTTTGATTTTGAAGGATCCTTTGTGTAAATGTCCAGCCAGTCAATTGAGTCAATCTTTAATATTTTCATTGCATTTTCGTAAGGAATATAAACCTTTCCTTCAGAGCCCTTTACTCTGTTCCAGCTGTTTTCATCATCTACAGCCCATACCCCGACTATTGTATAGGTATGTCCCTGTATATTGATTTCCTTATTTATTGGATTTTCATCCGGAAACATATAATCTCTAAGCTGCTCGTCAATTTGACAGACGTAGGAATTTCGTCCCATGTCCATCTTTGAAAGGGACCTGCCCTCTACAAGCTTTTTTTTGTTTTCTTTATAAAATCTTTCATTTCTCCCTTTGATTTCAACTATTTTGGCCACCTTGCCCTCTGCAACTGCAGAGCCCTGGCCATCAACCTGAGTCAAAACACCTGAAACATTATCAATTGCCAGTATTTTATCGATATCATTCTCATTGAAGCCGTTTTTTACCGGTGATTCATACATTGATACCTCAATTGTACCGGCTCCCATTTCATTGAAGGACTCCATCATTTTGTCTATGATGCCCGATACAATAGTGATAAGAGCAATAACAGATGCAATACCAATGATGATACCCAGAGTTGTAAGAAATGATCTCATCTTATTATTTCTGATATGACCCCATGACATCTTGATAGATTCACCTATCATAGCAGTATTATTTCTCAATTCTTTGATTATCATGATACCACCTACCCTTCCACCAGCATTCCATCAAGGATTCTAACGATTCTGCCGGCTTCCTTTGCAATTTTTTCATCATGAGTAATCATTATAACAGTACGACCTTCCTGATGAAGTTCATGGAACAAATCCATAATCTGGTGACCTGTTTTCTGGTCAAGTGCTCCTGTTGGCTCATCTGCAAGAAGAATTGTAGGATTTGTCGCAATTGCTCTTGCTACTGCAACTCTTTGCTGCTGACCTCCTGACAGTTGATTTGGTCTGTAGTTCATTCTTTCCTCAAGACCAACCCTTGTAAGCATTTCCCTTGCAATTTCTTTTCTTTTTTTTGCGGGAATGCCGGCATATATCAGAGGCAATTCCACATTTTGCAATGCCGTCTGTCGCGACAACAGATAGAAAGACTGAAATATAAAACCGATTTCTTCTCTTCTGATTTTTGCAAGCTCATGCTCTGACTGCTCTGAAATCAATCTTCCGGAAAGATAATATTCTCCGGACGTTGGAACATCAAGACATCCTATCATATTCATCAGCGTGGATTTTCCCGAACCGGAAGGGCCAAGTATAGCAAGAAATTCCCCTTCATTTACCGTAAGATCTATTCCTTTAATGACCTGATTTTCTTCTCCTCCCTGATTATATGATTTGATGATATTCTTCATGGTAAGTATTTCCTTAGTCATCAAGCTCACCATTCTGAATTCTTTCCCAGTCATCATCTCTCATAGGAACCATGACTGTATCGCCTTCCTTAAGACCCTTTACAATTTCAGTTACATTTCTTGAAGACTGTCCGACTTCAACATCAATTTCCTGCATGTCACTGCCATATACAAAGGTGCTTCCGTCTTCTCTGGTTTGAACAGCAGATACAGGAACGGTAAGAGCCATTTTAGGTTCAGTAGTAAGAATCTTAGCTTCAACAGAAACGCCAATGCTTACATCCTCCGAAGAATTTAGCTTTATTTTTCCCTTAAAATAAGCCACACCATTTTCCACATCGGCTTTCTTGGCTATTTCTGTAAGAACTCCATCAATCTCCTGTTCTGTTGAATTTATCTTTATCTTTGCTTTCATGCCTTCCTGAAGCATTTTCTTATCATATTCATCAATGGTAATGGAAACTTCCAGGTCATCATAGCTTGCAATTTCAAGGATTTTTGTTCCCGATACAATGTCCTGACCTTCCTTAGCATCAACAGATACAACAGTTCCGCTTACTTCAGCTCTTACAACAAGATCTGACACACTGTCTGCTGCACTGTTATATGATGCATTTGCCTGCTTTACCTGAGCTCTTGCTGTAGCAAGTTCATCCTTTGCCTTTTCATATTCCTCATCCGAGATGCCTCCAACAGCGTAAAGAGCTTCCATTCTATCAAGGTTAGCCTGTGCAGCCTTCAGTGAAATGTTTGCAGTTTCTATTGATGCCTGAGCAGATGCAAGGGTGTCTCCTGAATTACCTTCATCATATGTAACAAGCACATCTCCTGCATTTACATATTCTCCAACCTTTACATGGATTTTTTCAATCTTTGATACGTTCTGGGCGAATACCTCCTGACTGGTTCCTGCAGAGATAAATCCGTCATAACTCATAGAGTCTCCCATTTCTGTCACTTCTGCCTGAGCCTCCATGTATTCAGGTCCGCCGTTTCCTCCGGCCAGCTTGCCAAAAATCACAACAGCAGCAACAATTACAATTGCTAAAAAGATTATCAAAAATTTTTTTCTTTTAATAAACTCCTTGATTTTTCCCATTTTTACACCTCATTAATCTATTTTTTGACTACATATTCTGTAGTCATTGAAAACTAAAGCAACTCGCATCACAAAGTAATTAACTGTATTTTCCACATTTGACATTATACAACCAACTGCCGGCGTATTTATTAAGAATTTCTTAACTTAATCTTAACATTTTGTAAAAAATATGCGCCCATCTACTCTGATTTCTATTCTCACCTTTTTCACTCTTTTTGAATTAAAATAGCACTCTGAAAAGCTCCGCATTTATATTGTACGAATTTTTATTTATGGCTTGATACCTTTTGTACAACAAATTTGTACAGTCTATTTAGTTTTATTGCTTATTTATGGTCTAATTTGACCAAACTTTGCTAAGTTTTTGCATCTTTTCAAAATTATCAAAGCAAATTTGTACTATTTTATTGACATTCGGCGTGTTTTAGCATAGTATATATAACAACGGAACTCGCCGAGCCTCTGTCACTTTATGTGATATGCGTAACATGGCGAGTATTTTGTTTTTGGGGAGTATTTTATGATATTCAATAAAGATGAAACTAAAGAATTTAAAACAATAGAAGAACAGATTCAAATACTAAATGACCGTGGCTTGATTATTTCTGATGTGAATTTTGCATATAAGCTTTTAAATACTATAAACTATTATCGCTTAAGTGCTTATTCTCTAACTCTAAGAAAAAATGACGTTTTTTATAAAAAGGTAACTCTGGAAAATATCTATGAACTTTATTGTTTTGATAATGCTTTAAGGAAATTAATTTTATCTTATACCTCAAATATAGAAATTGCATTTCGTACATATATATCTTATCATCATGCAGAAAAATTCGGTCCTTTGGGATATCTCGATAAAAGCAATTTTAAGAATGAAAAATATCATTATTCTTTTCTGGAAGACCTAGAAAGTGAGATTATACGATCAGACGATACTTTTATACACCACCATAGGACAAAGTTAAACAATACGTACCCTTTTTGGGTTGCAATTGAAGTTACCACGTTTGGGGTGCTGTCAAAGCTCTTTAAAAATTTAAAAAATGAAGAAAAAACGTTTATTTCAAAAAGATATTATGGAGTTCATAGGCAATACATAGAAAATTGGCTTCAAGCATCAGTAGTGGCTCGAAACATTGCCGCACATGGCGGACGATTTTATAATAGATCATTACGTTCTATTCCAGTTAAGCTTGATAAATCCACCCAGGTTTATATTGAAAATACTAGCTCTTTTGCTTACATATTTGCAATTTATAAGCTACAACCAACTGAAGCTCAAAGAATACAAATGCGAAAAGATTTGAAAATTTTATTTGAGTCTTTCCCTTTTGCAGATAAAAAGCATCTCGGCTTTCCTGAGAATTGGATTACATTACTAGAAGAACAGACTACACTGGATGCTTTTCGATGTTAAAAACTCATCATTTTAAAACTTCAGCAAAATAAAAAGATATAAAATCAAAGCAGACTCAAAATCCGAAAATGTGTATTAAAGGTTGCTGAATATCATAGAGCCGGGACTTGGATATACCTTATGCTCTATGCCGGACTTCGACCTGGAGAAGCTGCGGCACTCACATGGAATAATGTTGACTTAAAGAATAGAATTTTAAATGTAGAGCAAAATGTTAAAAGAGATAGAACCGTCGGTTCTCCTAAGACTAAGAACGGATACAGAAAAATTCCTATTTCCGAAAATTTATATAATCATCTTGTAAAAATTAAACACGGACCATTTGACTATGTATGTACCAATACAAAAGGTGGAAGATTAAACAGTACTTCCATGCAGCGTATGTGGGATTACTTTAAGAACGAAATGAATATAGCGATGGGATGTAAAACACGTAAAGGAAGAGCTCTTCCACCGTATTGGGTAGCAGATGATTTAGTACCTTACTGCTTCAGACATACATTTTGTACGGACCTTCAGGATGCAGGTGTACCTATAAATGTTGCAAAGGATTTAATGGGTTAGGTCGGCACTATCTGTAGGAAACAGGTCTATTTTTATCACATTATTTGTCTATGGTTACTCACAATAAGCCCTTGACTTCTTCTTTATTTTCGTTATACTAAGTACAAGAGTAGCCTCTGTCGCATAAGGACCGGCGCCGGTAGACGTATCGGCTCCACCTTTGGCAGATGAGCTGCTTTTTTTCTGTAATTTTGACTGCCTAACATGGTCATTTATCCTTCAACCAGCTACAGGCAGTTTGTTGACAGCAGAGTTTCCATTGACTTTCTATGTCTTTAAACATAGAATATAATAAGTAGGAGTAGATTCAAGGAGCGTCTTGGACGTAGGCTGCGGGGCTTTTGCCATGTTCAGCGGTTGAGGTGCTCCTATTTGTTCTCATATTGTTTTATCGTCTTGACTTCATTTCTGCTTTGGTGTAGCCTGTATTCAGAAACAGGTTGTGTGCTATCGGAAAGAGCAGATTTACTCTGCATCGGACCATTAAGTGAACCTGTTTCTTTTCTATCCAACGACTATTTGCCATTTATTTTATTTGACTTTATTTTATATAGAATATAATATACTGTTGTACCGGTACCGGTATAAGGACCTTTTTTCTGCAGATTTTGCGCTGGGTGAATTTCCCAGTCCGGCACTATCTGTAGGAATCAGGTCCATTTCTTTTATTTCATTAGTCTTGACATTATCGGCTCGCATTGATATATTAAAGACAGGGTCGGATTCAGCTACCACTCTGGGCAATTGGAGCCCAGATGAAGGCAGCGTTTCAGGCCTTTTTTATTTTTAATCAGCAAAAAATTTCAAAACGACAAAAGCTTTAACTTTTTATATTTCAGGAGACAGGAAATGAAAGAAATAATAGCTTACGAAATGTCCTTTAACGGTCCTCTCCGACATACTTCCGATATAGCATGCGTTCCCTTTGAAGAGATGTATTGGAACGAATATATGCAGATATACAATGACTGTTTTTATACCATGCGCAAGGAACTTGAAATAGAGCCATTCAACTATTATTCAGACTTTGCGCAGTTTGCCGGGAAATTAAGCAATACCTTTCTTTATATTCATGAAGGTAAAATACTGGGTTCAGTGTCCTGTTGCGAACACGAAATAGACGATTTAATCGTTGCCCGTGAGTTTCATGGAAATGGCATCGGCACACAGCTCCTTCTCTGGGGAATGTCCCACATAAGGGCCCGGGGATTTAACGAAATTACTTTGCATGTAGCTGAGTGGAACAGCAAAGCAGTTTCACTGTATCTGAAAAACGGGTTTTCAATTGTTAAAAAAGAAAGAGTTCGTTAAGCTTTTAACACATTTTTTAAAAAAAAGGCCCCTGTATCAGTGAAAACTGATACAGGGGTCTTTTTAATTTACCAGATACCGGCCCTGTCCTCAGGAGCAACATACATACCGTCACCCTCTTTGATTTCATAAACCTCATAAAATTTATCAACGCTCTGCAGCACACGGTTGACACGAATCTTTGAAGGACTGTGTACGTCTATGTATGCCAGTGTCTGCAGATACTCTCTTGAACAGGTTGCAGCCCACATTTCAGCATACGCTTCAAATGCCTTCTTAAAATCAAAGTTTTTCGTCTGACTTCCAAGTTCAACAATACACGATATAGCACCTAAATCGGCAATATTTTCCGTAAGGGTAAGCTCTCCGTCCACAATAATTCCCGGTGCCGACTCTTGCCCGTCAAAAAACTTTTCAACATCGCTGCATAAAAGCTCAAAAGCCCTCTTATCTTCATCTGTCCACCAGTTTACAGCATTTCCATTTTCATCATACTGGGAGCCGCTTGAATCGAAGGCATGTGTAATCTCATGTCCTATAATAGTACCGATACTTCCCAGATTTTCTTCATAAGAAGCGTTTTTATCATATATAGGTGACTGCAGGAATGCCATAGGGAAGGAAATCGAATTAAAGCTTGGCATATAAAATGCGTTCACAGTCTGCGGAGTAGTAATCCACTGCTCCTTATCCACAGGCTCCTTTGAAAGTCTTGCATCTTCCTTTCTATTTGCCTTACTTATTTCCAGCATGTTTTTATAATAGCTGCCGCCATCTGCAGTGCTCTTTAATACAGCCGTATCCATAGGAGAACTTATCTCATCATAATCCGGAGCCCCTACCTTTATCCTCATTGTATCCAGCTTTAAAACAGCCTTTGCCTTTGTTTCCTCACTCATCCAGTCAAGCTCCGCAATTCTCTTTTTATATACATCTATTATGTCATGAATCATGTCGGTTACATCAGCTATAATTTCTTTCGAACAATACTTATCAGCATAAACCTGACCCACATAGTCAGGCAGCATCTCGGCAACCGATACAGAGGCCTCTTCTTCCAGAGTCATTGCACCCTCTATGCCTAAGGCTTCTTTCTGATATGTTATTTTTGCATTTCTGAAATCTTCGCTCAGATATTTTGCACAGGTCTTAACCAGCTCTACCTTAAGATATGTCTTGATATCGTCAATATTTTCATCCTTAAGCATTTCTGCCAGCTTCAGCATGTTTCCTTTGTCCATAACGCAGATTCTGCTGCTGTCCTGCAGTCCCGATATTGCAAAGGACTTCTCCAGATTTACCGTAGAAAATATTTTTTCCAGCTCATTCATGCTGTAAATATTATATGTCTTTTCTATGTCATACATCTCTTCCGGGTCCATCGAAGCTTCTGAAAGCGCCTTTTCAAAGGAAAAATATGTCTGTGCATCTTCTGCCGCAGTTTTTTCATCTTCTCCGCAAAGCATCATAATAGTTGTTAGATACTTCAGGTATGCCTTTCGCTGCTGCTCAGCCTGTCCGTTATACACCTGTTTGTTCTGTGATGCAGATGCAGGAACAAGTACAGTCATCCACTTATTGCTGTCCATATCATCAATATAAATAGTAAATGAGGCTAAAGCAGACAGAAGTGAATCGCTGTTGTCCATTACCATAACCGTTTCCAGTTCAGACAGGCTTTTAACATTATCTATCGCCTCCAGATCAGCCTTAATAGGTTCAATGCCCTCGGCATTGCGCGCATCCATATCTATGCAGCTTTCATACAAAGCCTTGATTTTTCCCTTTGCAGAATCAGGATTTTGCTCAGAAGCGGCAATTTCTCTTATCAGATCCGCCACCTGCCTCTCAGTCAGGTCGTCAATTGCATAAAGCGTCCCTGCCATACTTCTTCCTGAAGGAATTTCTATTGAATCCAGAATTTCCTTATTAACCGTTTCATAAAAACTGTCCTTTAAATTTGAACCGTACACCTCATAAGTACGCTTTATAAAAGTTTCCATCTGATCAAGCGTAACCGGACTTCCCGGTGAAAATTTTCCCTCTGAAGTTCCCGCTACTATACCAACATCAAGCACCGGAGAAAGCTCATTGTCAGCCCACTTCGGGATATCCGTAAAACTTTCTTCAGGAAAAGCTATTCTCAGAGTGTTTCCTCTAATCTCCGGAAAATCTCCAAAAGCACGTTTTAGCATAACCAGTGCCTCTGCACGGGTCACATATTCATCTTCATGCAGGCTTCCGTCTTCATATCCCTTGATAATGTCCGACTTCTGCACCTGCGGATTGTAATCATCCGCCGCCTCCAGCAGCATTTGTGCAACTTCACCACGGGTTCCGTACTTCTCCTGTGCCATGGCACATGGAAGAGAAAAAATTGATGCTATCATCAGCACCACAGTAAATACCGCAATTCTTCTTTTCATTTTTATCCCTCTTTTCTTCGCTTTCCCTTCACATACCGGATTCATAAGCTTTTTTATATTTTACCAAAATAATGATCATAAAAGTATAAAAAACTCTCTATTTTTTAACAAATCTCATAAAAAAACTGTACCGGAATCATCTGTTGACTCCGGTACAGTTTCTTTATTTATAAAAATTTATATGCCTTGTCTTTTTACATAATCCGGTATTCTTATACGGATTTCAATATCTTTTTATGGAATCCAGTATCTGATAACCTGAACTACACTTTCGCCTCTTACAGTTATAACAGTATTGGCACAGCTGAATGCCGCATCATCCCTGTCAAGAGCTGCAATCAGACTTTCCATTCCGCCTGTTTCGCCATCAGGCTCCTTATCCCAGTCTGAATGATCCTCAAATGTCACATCCTCAGCAACAGGGATGGTAACTGTTCCTACCGAATAATATACAGGATAGTCATCCATTGTGATAGTGCGGTATATTCCATCCTCTTTTTTCAGTTCATAGCCTCCGTTTTCAATGCCGCCGTTGATAGTTACATATGAACCGTCTTCCTCTGTTTCAATAGTATCAATTGTGACTTCTTCATTGCAAATCTGGATTTTGGAGCCTTTTTCAAGCTTTTCCACATCTGCTGTATCATATTTGTCATAATCAAATACTTCTGCTGTCAGCTCATAACCGTTTTCACTCTCCACAAGATTTTCTGCAGTGAATCCTACGGAATATCCTCCGTCTGCCAGCGCATCCTCAGCACTTTCAAGAGGATATAATGGCATTACCGTTTCTGCGCCGGTATTTCCCTCATCTCCCGCCGGTTCTGAAGCCCCGCATCCTACTGCAAAAACAGCAAGCACAACTGCTAAAAGCATTACCGGTAAAAAATTCTTTTTCTTTTTCATAATCCCTTTCTCCTTTCATTTTTTCATAAATTTCTGTTTTGGTACTATGATTATAGGACCGTAAAAAACAGATGTCAAGGTATAAAAATTGCGTTTATTATCGCGTCATGGGCATACCCGGAAGGGCTACTCAATTCCTTCTTTTTCAAGGTATTCTTTTACCATACAAATCCTGACCGCCAGAGAAAGCTCCGCAAAAAAGTCCTTGCTTCCGCTGATACCGGCCAGCTTTTCCTGAAGCTTTGCAATCCTATATCTGACAGTATTTTTATGGCAGAACAGTTTTTCAGAGGTTAAGTCCAGGTCTCCGTCACACAGCACATATTCTATCGCCGTAGTCATCAGCTCGTTATGACCTCCCTCACTGTCGGTTCTGATTGGCGCAAAATACTCCTCCATGTATTCATACAATGACTTCCTGCCTGTATTTTCACAAATCATCCTGTACATCCTGAGATCAGCATACCTTACGCTGTCAATGCCCTCTATATCGGCCGCCATTCTCGCATAAAATGCCTCCCTTACAGCCTTATCCAGTTCCTCACAGGTTTCATATACCCTGCTGTATCCTACAGCATAATCCCCCGGATAAATGTCCAGCTCATACATCAGGTCCTGCAAGGTTGCCCTGAAGCGCTGTTCATCACTGAAATCATTTGAAATCATAAGAAATATGGAATCATTGTAACCGCAAACTGCACATTTGCTTTTCAGCTTGCCGCTGAGAGTCTTCTGCACAGCATTTTCAATTATTTCCTGTTTCTTTTCCCCTGTAATGTCCCCGTTTTTCAAAATCAGGCTGACCACCGAGATATACGGTCTGAAATCCTTATTTATGTATTCTGCCGCACCGGATATCTGCTTTTTGTTCATTCCTCCGGCAAGCATTTTTCCAATCAGTTCCTGTATTCGCTGAGCCTTATCTTCACCATCAAGCTGTGTCATCAGTGTATAAACGATATCTTCAAAAAATACTTCGTCACCGAATCTCAATATGCACAGTCCCCTTTTTTCAGCAAGGTCAAGAACCTTCTGCGGCAGCTCGTCAAAGATAACCGATTTATAGGCAAGACAGCACGCATCCAGGTCTGCAAGCCGTTCCACCGCCGAATATAAGAGCTCCGGGTTATCCTTTGCAAAAAGAAGACTGCTCAGCACAAAGCTTCCCGGAAAGAAAACATATTCACGGTCAAGGCTTATATCACTGTTAAACTCAAAATCGAGAATGCCCGGTGCCAGTACCTCGTTCTCCAGGGTCTTTCCCCCTACAACCACCTGAAAATCCTTTGCTACATCAAATTCTAAAAATTCTCTTATTGTAAAACCCATATCAACCTCATATTAATATTCACTATATTTCCTGCAGAAATTCCGTAAACTTTTCAAGACCTTCCTTAAGAACCTTTGATTCAAAAGCATATCCGATTCTTACGCTGCCTTCCATCTCAAAAGCACTGCCGGGTGTGAATAATAGACCTTTTTCCTTTATTAAACGAACGCAAAGGTCGTATGAAGGAATATCCTTATCATAATATACAAGCGCAGTAGTGCCCGCTACCGGTCTTTTATACCTTACTCCCGGAGTTGCATTTACCCATTCGTCAAGAATCTGTCGGTTCTTCAAAAGTATTTCTCTGTTTCTTGCAAAAATCTTATCTTTATTCTTAAGCGCCAGAGCCGCAAGCTTGTCATCAAGTACTCCACAGCTGATTGTATCATAGTCTCTTCTCTCGTGAATCTGCTCAATCAGTTTCATATCTTTTGTTGCAATCCATCCAAGTCTCAAGCCTGCAAGTGAGAATGTCTTTGACATACTTCCAACTGAAATTCCCTTTTCATAAAGATCTACTACAGAAGGCATGTAACTGCCATCTTCTGAAATACCTCTGTATACTTCATCCGAAAGCAGGTATGCATCTACGCTTCTTGCCACTTCAACAATTTTTTTAAGATATTCCTCAGGTATCAATGCTCCTGTCGGATTATTAGGATTATTAATTGTAATCATCTTAGTATTCTCATCCACAAGCTTTTTTAACTCTTCAATATTTGGAAGATAGTCATCTTCAAGTTTCAGATGAAGCAAACGCACTTCTGCACCGATTGATGCGGGGATTGAATAGTGCTGCTGATATGTTGGAATAACCGAAACCATATTATCAGTACTTTCGATAATAGTAGTTATTACCATATTGTTTGCTCCTACCGCCCCATGTGTGGGAACAACCTGCTCAGGCTTGATTTCTCTATAGAGTGAACTGATTCCTGTAAGAAGCTCAGGTGAACCAAAAATATGTCCATATGCGATTCTTGTATCTGCAAGCTTCTCTAAATAATCCGCAGGTTTTTCACCGCAAAGCTCTATCAATTCTTTCAATGTCATTGAATCAATACAAGTTTCTCCCAGATTATAAACAGCTTCTTCTTCATAATCATTCATCCATCTTTCTACTTTAAATGTATCAATTTTCACTTTCTTTTCCTCCTTTACAGTTCTACAATCTGTCCAAGTCCCTGTTTTTCGGCGTTCTTCATAGCCAGCTCTGCAGTAATCAAGTCAAGAAGAGCAGTTCCTGTAGCATCAAAGATTGTAATCTGCTCTGCAGTCTGCCTTCCTTCAGTATTTCCCAACAGTACCTCCCCTATTTCGCCTGCTATGTCTTCTGCACTGATATTTCCTTTTTTCACCGGAATTTCAAGTTCTCCGACATTTATACACTGAGGTATATCATCCGCAAATACTCTGGCACCTTCAAAGATTTCCGGCTCAATTTCTTCTTTGCCTTCCATGTCTGCCCCTATGCAGCTGAAGTGTGTTCCCGGTTTAACCCATTCTTTTTTTATGATTGGCTTCTTTGACGGTGTTGCTGTAATTATGATATCACTTTCTCCTGCAGCCGCTTCCGGGTTCTCCACCGAACTGAATACTCTATTGCCTGCTTCAATCCCAAATTCACTTTTTAATCGTCCTCCGATTTCATCTGCAAATTTCTCTGCATTCGAAGCATCTATTGCATCATAGATATATACCTTTTCAATCTGCGGCATGAGCGTAAGTGTTGCCGCTACCTGAAAAGCAGCGATATGTCCCGCACCTACTATCATAAGTGTCTTTGAATCCTCTCTTGCCAATGCCTTTGCCCCAATTGCCCCTGCAGCACCTGTTCTGATGCCGGTAATAAAGCTTCCGTCCAGAATTCCTTTTGGTGCACCTGTTTCAGCATCAGCTACAAGTATTGTTCCTACCAAAGCCGGAAGTCCCTTTTTCGGATTATTGTCAAACCATGAAACCATCTTTAAACCGAAAATGCCGCTTCCCTTCAGCCAGCCCGACTTAATGTCCATATCGGCGTGACCCGGATTAAATTCATGAAAAACCAGTGGGAAAACAACTGTATTATCCTCTGCCTTCTGTTTATACACACTGGCAACACATTCTATTACTTCTTCCATATTCAAAACTTCTTTTGTAGCATCAGCACTTAACACTTTTAATTTAAACATTTTTACCTCCTCTACTCATCGGGGTCTGCTTTCTTTCACTTCAGCTTTAATTTTTTATTGGTTTTTTATTTACAAGCTATGATATTATTTTACTTCATGTAGCCCTTGTATGCTTTATCTATTTTCTAAATTATATATATTTTTTTAGAATAATTCGAAGTATAATACACTTGTATCAGGTGAATCCGGACTTGACAGATATGTTGTTTCTTCCGGCATCGTAGAACATGAATATTCAGGCATTACTGACTGTGAACCGGTTTTTGATAAGGAGAGCTTTGTTGTTTCAAGCCTTCTGTTCGCAGCAGGCAATCCATCTCTCATTCTGACTGCTCTTAAAAATTTAATCGAAGCTGCAGTCACGCCCGGAATTTCTAAATACTGCGGAGGTTCTCGTAAACAACGGCGGTGATATCATGTCAGCTGCAATAGAACTTAACACCCACCATAGCACCGTCAGGTACAGATGGAATAAAATCAAACTGATGCTCAATAAAGAAGACATGAGCGATTACGAATTCTACAAAGAAATTTCACTTGCATTGGCAATAAAAAAATAAATGCTCTTTTATTTTAATATTTTTTATTTCATTATCTAATTTTAATTATTATGTGTTAGAATATATGTGTTATATTCGACTTTAAGACGGCAAGCCGGCAGCTGCCGGAAACCGCAGCACTGCAATCTGCCTTCAGGGCAGCCGCTGTACCGCCTGCAAATCTATTTTACCAAACAGGAGCATAAAAATGGGAAATAAAAAAGACAATATTTCAGATAAAAACACTGACATTACAACCTTTGAAGAATCGGTAAAGCAACTGAAGTCTATTCTGCTAAAAAACCGTCCTGAAAAGTGGGAGGATATACCGGACATAGATTTATATATGGATCAGGTTCTGGGCTATATGACAAGACAGCACGCAGGACTTGAATTTGGTGAAACCCTGACTTCCGCCATGATAAACAATTATATAAAAAAAGGCGTTCTTCCCCGTGCAAACGGCAAGAGATATGAACGTTCACACATAGCGTATCTTACGGCAATATGCCTGCTTAAGCAGGTCCTTTCCGTTGATTCCACAAAGGATTTGTTGGATAAGCATCTGGAAAACTCGGACATTACCGCGTTTTATGAAAAATACTGTTCGGAACTCGACAGTGCTTACAATGCTGTCGCCTCCAGACTTGACGAAGGAATGTCCAAAGAGGATGCCACTGAGCTTGCACTTGAACTTGCCATTTCGAGTTATGCCCAGAAGCTTGCCTGCGAACGGCTGTTAAACTCAATTTTATAATATCTGTGACAAGGATAAGTCCCCCGACATAGTATGCATATATAGACTTACTATGAAGGGGGATTTTGTTTTGGATAAT
>JBJETA010000054.1:0-16443 GCA_051883075.1 Anaerovoracaceae bacterium | reverse complement strand
AATGACGGTGATATGTACTCGGTAATGCCCAGAGTAACCAGAGAAACCCTGTTTGCCGCCATGGCAAACAATGCCAGAGGCGTAGCCGTAAGCACTCCGACAAGCGCCAGCAGTCCAAGCTGGTAAGGCTCAGCCACACCGAAAGCCCCCATGCCCTTCATTTCAAAATAAATTACCGCTGCAAGTGCAAAAGGTGCCAGAAATATGGTTTCATAAAATAAGGTAATCAGTGCTTCCATGTTATACTGCTTCTTTATGGCTGCATAAACGGCAAAAGTCAGGGCAAGCCCAAGTGCAATGACCGGAAGTTCTTTAAAATGTATAAGAACCACAATTACGCCTGCACAGGCAAACAGCAATGCAGTCATTTTGTATTTATCAAGCCTTTCCTTAAAAAGCACAACCCCGAAAACACATACCATCAGAGGTTCTATATAGTATCCTATACATGTCTGTATAACAAAATCGGCATTTACCGCCCATATATAAATGCTCCAGTTTGCACTTATCAGAATGCCCGCCACAATACATTTTGCTATAAGCTTTTTGTTTTTCATCGGTGCAAACAGCTTTTCTTTTCCGTATATTTTATATGCAGCAATAAAAGTAGTAACTCCTACAAGAAAAATTCTGTAGAAAATAATAATCATTGAATCTATAGGTCTCAGAGACTGCCAGTATATAGGGAGCACTCCCCACAGCACTGCACAGCCCAGCGCACATAAAAGCCCTGTCTTACTGTTTTTCTGAATATTGTTTTCCATCTTAAACCGCTTTCTTTTCATCCTTTCCAAAATACAGCTTTTTAGTAAATATGTAACATATAGGTATCACGTACAGAAGAAATGCATACACCAGTGCACTATATCCTGCCCCCAGCATCTTTAAAGGGACAGTACAGGAAATAGCCCAAGGAACCATCCCGCATATAATGATAGAAGAATTTTCTATGTCCATGGCAAGCTCCGTATTTGAAGCCCCGCCCTTTGCATAAGGTTTTTCCATTAAGTCTCTGCTCATGATTGAAGCAATGGTCTGGTTGCAGAAAACACCTGTTACAGCCGTTGAAACAACTAACATGGCTCCGAATCTTCCAAGCCTTTCGCAAAGAGCCGAAATTTTATCCTGCAGACTTTTCAGCATATCGGTGCCGTTAAATATGCCCGAATAAGCAGAAGATATCATCACCACTCCGCAGACTTCTATCATGGACAGCAGTCCGCCGCCGTCAAGTATATTTCCCAGAGCACTGCTCTGTGCCTCAAAGCCGCTTATGCAGCATTTTATAAACTCTCCTGCCGGCATTTTCTGAACCGCCAAGGTAATCACACCGCCGCTTAGCACACTTGCAACAAACACCCATACAATATCCACTTTCAGAAGCGGAAGTATAAGCATAAACAACGCCGGTATGATTGTCCATAAATTCAGGTCAAAGCTGCTTTCCAGAGCGTTTACAACCGTTTTGTCAATGCTGTGCAGAGGATTAAAAAGGGAAAGTGCCGCATACCCTGCAGTTATAAGCACCAGAGGAAGCGCAGCCGTTTTAAACATCATCCTGATGTTATCATATAAGTCCGTCTTTGTAATCGCGGCAACAAGTATCGCACTTGAGGATACCGGAGACGAACGGTCTCCAAAGTAAACGCCCGACATGATTGCTCCTGCCGCAACGGCTTCGTTTACTCCTCCGCTTCTGGCAATAGCCATAATGATTACTCCAAGTGTTCCTGCCACACCGAAGGATGTCCCCAGTATATATGAAAGAAAACAGCATAACAGAAAAGCTGTAATAATGAACATCGACGGTGTAAGTATCTGTATTCCGTAATAAACAAAAAAAGCAATAGTGCCGGCAGAGCGCCATATCGCCGTTATAAAACCAATCAGAAACATGATTTCAACAACTATAATAGATTCCTTTATCCCACCGGCTGCCATTCTGCACAGTTCTTTATATTCAAATCCGTTCTTATGACCTGCCGCAGTAAACGCAATCCATCCTATCACCATTGAAAGCAGGATTGTATGTCCGCATGCCAGGCAGAATATCATACTGGCTACAAAAACCATAAGCGCTGCTATAAGTGGCATATTGCATTCTCTCCTTTAAGGCTGCCTAAGGCTTTTCTTCCCCCGGCAGCCTGAATTAAATCAGAACAGTCCTCCGAACAGTCCTCCGCCTTTTCCGTTGTTACAGCAGAAAAGCAGATAGAGCACGATTAAAATCAGAAGTATGTGTCCGCTTCCTCCGCAGTCATTGCCGCAGCAGCATTCATCATAGCATTTTGATTCACATCTGTCCTTACATTCTTTGAAACATTCTTTTTCACAAAAATTACTTTCACCCATAAATATACCTCCATATACGATATGTATGTTTTATTTCCATACTATGCGGTATACGGAGTTTTGGTGATTGATTGTATTTTTATATCATTTTTAATACTCGTCGTCTGAAAGTCCGCTCCTGTACTGGAATGACGGATCTGTCAGATCCTCTTCAAAATATCCGTCTTCATCGTTTTCCGCTTCCAGAGCGTCTCCGAAAGACATAACATAATCATCCAGAACAAAGTCAAGTCCCTGGTCAAAGCCATATAAATACTCTTCGCCGCTGAGTTTTTCGGTTCTTGCCAGTATAAGCGCCTCAAAGAAAGTTTTTTCTTCCGTTTTTCCCGTTGACTTGTCGGTACATTCAATGCTGCTGTCAATAATATACCAGTTTCTGAAACGCTCAAGCTCCTCAACAAAAGCAACAAGGGAGCGTCCATCTTCATCTTCTTCCTTTATCACAGGTCTTAACATACCTCTCAGTGACATACTCAGGCTTTTAAGAAAAGTAAAAGCATCTGTACTGTCATCAGGAAGTCCCTCAGCTATCTCATCAAAATAATTTTCAACAATTTCATTAAGACTTTTCTTATCTGCCTGTGAGATAAGTTCAAAAAGAGCATCATATGCAATGTGTTCTTCGCACTCCATCAGATCAGCAAAATGTTCAAAGTACTGAAACTCACTTGCATCCTCTATGTCAAGCATTTCCAGAAGTTCATTATAATCCATTGTTTTTCCTCACTTTTAATACTAAATCCTTCAAATTTATGGTATACTTAAATTTAGCCTTGTTTCTGTGGTATCCGCCTCAGAAGCTGTGCAGATATGCCATATCTTTTATTATACCTACTTTTAAAAGGTTTGTGCAATAGAATTAGAGAATAATTACATATATTATATATGATACAATTTCAATTCACGGAGGTTAAATTTAAAATGGGAGACAAAAAAACAAAAACAAGAGATGAAATCGACAAAAAATATAAGTGGAATATCGAAAGTATGTATCCTGATGAAGCTGATTGGGATAAGGATTTTAACAGGGCTTTGGAAATGGCGGACAGCTACACGGACTTTTCCGGCAGACTGGGAGAAAGTGCAGACACACTTCTTAAAGCTTTTAAGGAAAAAGATACTATCTGGCAGCTTGCCGAAAAGGTATATGTTTATGCACGGATGAAAAGAGATGAAGACAACAGAGTCGGCAAATACCAGGCTTATGCGGACAAATGCCATACACTTCTTGCAAAGATATCGGCAGCCATGTCATTTTTCACACCTGAGCTTCTGGAAATTCCTGAAGAAAGGCTTTTGGGATTTATTAAAGAAGAAAAAGGTCTTGAAATGTACGAATACGTAATAAAGGACATTCTCAGGGAAAAAGCCCACGTACTGACAAAGGCAGAAGAAAATATTCTTGCACAGATGAGCGAGGTAACATCCGCAACAAACGATATCTTTACTATGCTTAACAACGCCGACATCAAATTTGGCACCATCATAGATGAAGACGGTGATGAGGTTGAGGTAACCCACGGCAGATATATCAATATGCTTGAGTCCTACAACCGGGATGTAAGAAAAGCAGCATTCGAGCGTGTTTACGAAGCATATAAAAGCCAGATAAACACTATTTCAACCATTTACAACTACAATACGAAAACCGACGTTGTCGGAGCCAGAATCCGCAAATATGATTCAGCACTTGAAGCTGCGCTTTCAAGCGACAATATCGGTAAAGAGGTTTACCACAACCTTATTGATGTCGTAAACAGAAACCTTCCTTCACTTCACAGATATATTGCTTTAAGAAAGAAGCTGCTGGGAGTAGATGAGCTTAAAATGTATGATGTTTATGTACCTCTTGTTAAGGTTCCCGATAAGGCTGTTCCTTATGAAGAGGCACTTGATATTATGCGCGAGGCTCTGAAACCTCTTGGTGAAGATTATCTTTCCAGAATGAACAAAGGTATTGAAGAGGGCTGGATTGATGTATACGAGAATGAAGGAAAGACAAGCGGAGCTTACAGCTTCGGAAGCTATGACAGTATGCCTTTCATCCTTTTAAACTATTCCAACAAGCTGAAGGATGTATTTACTGTTGTTCATGAGATGGGACATTCAATGCATTCGGACTATACAAGGGAGGCACAGCCTTATATTTACGGCGGTCACTCAATTTTTACTGCCGAAGTAGCTTCAACAGTAAACGAATCGCTGCTGATTCACTATCTGCTTGAAAAAGAAACCGACCCTGAGATGAAAAAATATCTTCTGAACCTTCATATTGAAGAATTCAGAACTACTCTGTTCAGACAGACCATGTTTGCCGAATTCGAACTTCTGGCACATGAAGCTGTTGAAAACGGAGAAGTATTGACTCCTGAGTTCCTTTGTGAAGAATACAACAAGCTTAACAAAAAGTATTTTGGTGAGGCTCTTGCAGATGATCCTTATATCCAATACGAGTGGGCACGCATTCCTCACTTCTACAACTCATTCTATGTATACAAATATGCTACAGGTTATTCGGCTGCAACTGCCATTTCAAGCAAGATTTTAAACGAAGGCAAGCCTGCCGTAGATAACTATATCGAGTTCCTTAAGACAGGCGAGTCCGACTATCCTATTGAGCTTCTGAAAATTGCAGGAGTCGACATGAGCAGTCCCGAACCTATTGAGCTTGCAATGAAAGCCTTCGAAAAGCTTGTTGATGAATTCGAACAGCTTGCTGAAAATAAATAAAATAAAAGTTATACAATAAAATTCAGATTGGTAATGCATATGAAAAACAGAGTGATTACAATACACACAAACGATACGCCAGCATCGAAGAAAACAAAAAAAACACTTTCCAAAAAGCTTGACGGCAGCGGTTTTACAATATCCGACAGGATTGAGCCCGATACGGAGCTTATAGTTTGTATCGGCGGTGACGGGGCATTTCTGGAAGGCGTTCACAAATTTGATTTTCCCGATATTCCTTTTATAGGAATAAACACGGGACACCTGGGCTTTTTTCAGGAGATTTCTCCAAGTGAGCTTGCTGACTTTATTTTCAACTACAACATGGGAAAATATGCTCTCCAGCGGCTTACTACCGTAAAAGCTATAGTAACAACCGATTCAGGCGAAACCTTTGAGCATATCGGACTTAACGAAATAGTCATCAGAGGCGAGGTTTCCCACCCCGTTCATCTGAATATTTCCATAGGAGGAGGTTTTATTGAACGGTTCAGCGGTGACGGAATACTGGTTGCAACGCCTGCCGGCAGCACAGCCTACAACTACTCCCTCGGCGGCAGTATCGTTGACCCGAGGTTAAAGCTTATGCAGGTTACCCCTATTGCACCTATGAATACCACTGCATATCGTTCATTCACCTCAAGCATTATGCTTCCGTCGGATTTGTCTCTCGGAGTAATACCTGAATATGCAGCAAAGCATGGTATTAAAATCACTACGGACCATCTTGAATTTTACTACAATGATATAAAGCAGATAGAAGTATCCTTTGCGGATAAGATTGTAAATCTTCTTCGTTTTGAGAACTATGATTTCTGGACAAAAGTAAAAAGTAAATTTTTATAAAGGAAAAAGCGTCAATATGAGCAATAAAAACAAATTTATATATACGGTAACGGCTGAAGATGAAGCTGAAGCACTTTCCTACAAGGAGGTAATAAGGAAAAATTTCACTTTTTCAAGCCGGCTTATGACAAAGCTTAAACAGAACGAGCTTGTGTTCATAAACGGTGAAGCGGTCAAAATGTATAAATCAGCTAAGGAAGGTGATATAATATCCATCACCCTTCCTGAAGAAAAAAGCGATTTCATACCTGAACCTATAGAAATAACTCCTGTTTATGAAGATGATGACCTTCTTATCATAAACAAGCAGCCGGGTTTTGTGGTTCACCCTACCAAGGGACATCCTGTCCATACTATTGCAAACGGCATCATGCAGTACATGCTTGATACAGATCAGAGCTTTAAAATCCGCTTTATCAACCGGCTTGACATGAATACCTCGGGGCTCCTTGCAGTGGCAAAGAATTCACACAGTCAGGATGAATTTACAAAGCAAATGAAGCTGAATAAGGTTGAAAAAAGATATGTTGCCATCGTGAAAGGCCTACTTGAGAATGACCACGGCACTATAGATGCCCCTCTTGGAAGACCGGATCCCGAAAGCGTTGAAAGAGGTGTTATGGCGGATGGATACCCTTCCGTAACACACTATACTGTTCTTGAAAGATACCCGAAGGGCTACAGCCTCGTTGAGCTGCTTCTTGAAACAGGCAGAACACACCAGATACGCGTGCATATGTCATATATAGGACATCCCGTTCTGGGAGACCACCTTTACGGAGGTGAAAATCCCTGGCTGATTGAGCGTCAGGCTCTACATGCGAGAAGGCTTGCTTTTGACCATCCGGTTACCGGCAGGCATATGGAGCTTGAAGCGCCTTTGCCTCAGGATATGCTGTCTGCCATAGAAAAGCTGAAATAAAATTTATATTAACACAGAAAATCAGAGAATTATAGAGTTATAGGACAACAGAAAGCCCCTGAGTATATTTTCAACGCTCAGGGGCTTTGTTTTTAATTCGGTGTGTAACTCTGGTACGTATTAATCTGAACCGTATCTGTATTCAAATCATAAGTAAGGCCAAAGTTCATTAACAATGCTATATCTCTCAGCATAACGTAATTGCTGTCATCAATGTTGTAAGCGGTCATTCCCACGGACTGATTGTCCAAAGTAAATTTCTGCAGTGATGTCATAACTACTTTAGGAGCCGTCAATGCGGTATTTTCCAGACCGTTTGCAGTATAATAGCCTCCGGTAAGAAGTGAAACGGACTCTGTTGCATTAACATATCCTACAGAGAATTGTTTTTGCTTTCCTGAAAGAAGAGATGCTATATCTCTCAGCTTAACAAAATTGTTTCCGTTTATATTATAAGCATTAAGCTGCTTTTCAGTGCCATCTATGTTAAGCTTCTGTACACTGACCATGATTTCAGGGTTTGCCGGATGTCTGAAAATATTTACGGTATAAGTTTTCTTGCTTGCGTTCTTTCCCGTCATATTTGCAACAAAGGTAAACTTGTTCATTCCCTCATTCAAAGTATACTGCTGGCTCCATGCCGATGATTTAAGTTCTGTTCCGTTTAACGTAACTGTTGTGTCATCTGTAGCCGTCATATAAAAGCTCACATCCTGAACAGAGTTTGCCACTGCGGCGGTATAATTTGACTTTCCCGAAATAAAGCCGGGAGTAAGAGTTATATAAGCATTATTTCCATCTTTTATATTTAAGGTATTGAGTGCAGCTTCTTTTTTCGTAGACTCCGAATCGTAGTTTACTGTCAGTGTATAAGTTTTTGTGTCATCACAATTCTGTGCCACTACAGTAATGTCAAACTCATTTTCACCCTTTTCTACCTCAACATCCGTATAATCATCCTCAAGAAGCTTTCCATCCACTATAACATGTGCTTTTGAGTAGCTTGCCTCAGCATAAATTCTTACAGTGTCATAATCATTTTCTTCTACATCAACACTGTATTCCGTATCATCTTCATCAAAATCCTCATTCAACGATACCTTTGTATAAGTGTTTGAGCCTGTTTTTGCCCTTACTGAAAGTGAATCAAGCAGTGCTTCATCGTCATCCTTGTCATCACCACAGATATATGTCACTTTATAAGTGTCAAGCTTATCCCCGTCTTTGTCTTTAACGACTATTTTAGTTTCATCGCCATCATCTATATTTTTAACTCTTGCCCAGTATTGGTCATCATCTTCTTTTACCTCATCACCGTCGCAGTACATCTTGTATTTACTGCTGTCGGGCTCCATATACAGATAAACCTCATCCTTTCCGTCAGGAAGAAACACATAGTATTCAAGAATCTCAGGATCAAACTTAGGATACATCTTATACTGTTTGCTTGAACTTGTGCTCTGGCTCTTGCATACCGCAAGCTCCTCTAACGACTCTTTTGCCGAGCTTGCCGCAAATGCTGCAGAAGAAGACCCTGCAATCAGTGACACCGTCAGCAATAATGAAAGAATTTTTTTCATAAACAAACCTCCCAATTCCAATAATCTCTTATATAATAGTCCAATTATTTAAAACTTTCAACACTTTCAAGTAAAACGGATTTTTTATTTTCCAGTCTCCCCTCTATGACTTCTTCAAGCAGACCGTTCAACAGCTCTCCTACTCTTTTTCCCGTGATTCCCATATCTGTCAGGTCTCTTCCGTTCACAGCCAGATCTCTCAGAGAAAAGCATTGTTCCTCCTCCAGGACCTCTTCCAGAACACGGTGTATTTTATTGAGTGCCTGCTGTTTTTCCGTCCTTTTATACATGGACTGACCCATCATATCGGCATATTTCAGCTGCAGAAGTCTGGCAAACTGTTCTTCTCCAATTTTATTCAGCCATCTCTTTACATATCTGCTCTCCGGTATTATTTCACTGTCATGATATTTTACCAGCTGGCATACTTCATGCTTTGTATGATTGTCAAATCTGAGTTCACGCATGATTTCCGCCGCTTTTCCCTCACTTAACCCTGCATGTCCGTAAAAATGTCCCGTGCCATCCTCGTCACAGGTGTAGCAGAACGGTTTTCCCGAATCATGCAGAAGAACCGCAAGTCTGATCACTTTATCTTTAGGTGTATACTTCAGTGCCTCTGCGGAATGCTGCCACACATCAAATTTATGATGTATATTATTCTGTTCAAAACCTATCATCGGCTCTATCTGCGGCAGTGCTGCCGCTAAAACATCACTGTATTTAACAAGAATTTCTCCTGCACCGTCACCCATAAGAAGCTTTACCAGTTCCGTCTGTATTCTTTCCTTTGAAATATTGCTAATCAGATGCTTCTTTTTCCTCATAGCCTCCGAGGTTTTTTCTTCAATGTCAAAACCCAGCACCGATGCAAATCTCAATGCCCGGAGTATGCGAAGAGCATCCTCTTCAAACCTCACTTCCGCTTCGCCTGCACATCTTATGATTCTGCGCTTTAAATCCTCCTGACCGCCGAACATATCGACAATTCCGGCTTCTCTGTTATATGCCATGGCATTGATGGTAAAATCCCTGCGCCCCAGGTCTTCCCTGAGGTTTTCTACAAAACAGACCTGTTCCGGCTTTCTGTTGTTCAGATATTTTCCATCTATCCTGTAGGTAGTCACTTCAAATGGCTTGTCCTCTGCCAGGACAGTAACCGTACCATGCTTTATACCGGTTTCTATAATCCTATATTCTTTAAGGCACTTTTCTGTCTGTTCAGGCCTTGCCGAAGTGCATATATCCCAGTCCTGCGGTTCCTTTCCCAGAAGGGAATCCCTGACACAGCCACCCACAGCATAAGCTTCAAAGCCTGATTTATTCAGTTTTTCTATTATCTTTTCCGCTTCTTCCGGGATTTTAATCATCTTCTGTATACTCCTTGCAAATATTAAATATTCCCCCACATAAGCATAAAATCTCTGAATCAGTTCATTCCCGACAGGATTTTAATGATTCCGTCCAGAGCAGGAAGCTCAAACGGTACAAAAAATGTAAGGATTACGCCCGTTATAAGTGCCGCCAGTCCAAGCTCCGCTCCTACAAATTTAGTCACAGGCACAAGCATGGTATCCATGTTGCCCGAAGCCCCTCCCGCAATAGGACTTCCCTTGCTTATCTTTATCAGCAGAGGCATAAACAATACCGTAAAAAATTCTCTCATAACATTTACCATAAACCCATAAGCACCGGCTTCAATTCCGTATGCCTGAGTCAGATATGCACCTGTAAGACTGTAATAGCTCATGCCCGACGCAGATAAAACCGGTATATAAAGCGGTATTCCCAGAACAGCACCTGTCAGTATTCCCGCCGTAAGGCTTCCTGCAAATATGGCCAGCGGAAGGAAAATAATCCGCATACCCATAATCTTTATATAGGCGAATACTTTCCTGTTGCTCCCAAGACTTATTCCGACGCCGGTATAAAGAATTACCAGTGAGCCATAAAGCGACCAGTCCAGGTATCTGCCGAAATCCTCTTCAAACACCAAGACACCGAGAATAACTCCCGCAACTATGCTTACAGGCATAATCCATACCAGGGGAGAGCCTTTTTTATTTTCTTCCGAGGCTATATCCACTTCACTGCTTATGTCTATTTTTTCGCAGTACAGCTTATCTCTCAACCTTTCCAGAGGCAGTACCGTTTTCTCCGCAGCGAGCACAAATATTATGCTTAATGCTATGGCACTCAGTGATATGATACAGCAGTTCAGTCCGATAACAGGAAGATTTTTCATAACCGACTCATTTATTCCTATATTCATACCGATTGTGAGCATTAAAAGCACAAGTGCGGCATTTACAATCATGTCAGCCGCATCAAGCCACTTCTTTGATAAGTTTTTAAGACTTATAAGAAATCCTGCCCCCAAGCAGATAAACGGCATTACCGTCATAACACACTCTCCTGTTTAAACGACTTTTTATTCTAAAAATCTATACCTATATCCCCGATAATGACCTGTCCGCAGTATTCCGAACAATCTTTCATGTTGTGAACAGGCTTCTTCTTGTGAAATGCGACCGTATAATCCGCAATAACCGCATTCTTATCCGGCATTCCTAAGTCCCCGTTAAGTCCGCTTGGAATGTCCAGTGCGAACACTGCTTTTCCGCAGACAGTTCCATTGTCCGGTCTGCGGTTTTCATTTATGAGCTTTGCACACTTTTCAGCCGTTTTTGAAAGCTCACCGTGAAATCCCGTACCGTATACAGCATCGACAATTATGTCGGCAGCTTCAACAATATCAGGAAGCGTATCAAAATAAGCCTTTGCATCAATGGCAGTTATTCCTCTTCTGACTGCCGCATTTGCATTCGCTATGGCATCTTCAGTTTTCGGTTTTCCGTCTGCCTCAACAACGGTTACTGAACAGCCCTTTATTGAGAGCAATCTTGCCGCAACATATCCGTCTCCGCCGTTGTTTCCCTTGCCGCAGAATATAACAGCATCTGTTTCCGAAACTTTTTTTCCCTTTTCTTCAAGGTATTTCAGAATGCATTTTACTGCCGCTTCTCCTGCATTTTCCATCATTTTTCTATAGCTGAGTCCTGATTCCGCAGCCTGCTTTTCGATGTACTTCATCTCCCGGCAGCTCACAGTATCCGAGACGATATCTTCAAGCTCAATTTCAGTTCCCGGCTCAATGACAAGACGTCCCTTTACATTCAGTCTGTAGGCTGTCTCCTCATCAAACAGCTTTACCGCATCCGGCACCATATGAACAGGTATCGTGTGCTTTGCACCTATGATTTTTGCACATCTGCTTGCCTCTTCCGCACCCATGTTGTAAACTCCGTCCATAGGCAGAAGGGCAAAATCAAGATTTTCCCTGGACAGCTGCCTGCTCATATAATCAGTTTCCGAAGTATCTCCTGCACAATAAATCTTCTTTCCGTCAACCCTTAAAACAAAACCTACGCACTCTGATGCCGGATGATTTTTGTTATAAGCAGGTACAGCCTGTATGTTAATGCCCTTTTCATCAACAGTCCTGTAGCCTCTGCTGTCAAAAAAATCTGCCGCCCTCAGTATTTTTCCTTCCGGTTTTAAAGTTATAAGTTCCGTCTTTGTATGATCAAAATGCTCATGGGTTATCAGAACCAAATCGGCTTCTCTCTCATATCCTTTTCCTGCAAACGGGTCAATATATACAACAGTCCCGTCTGCGGCCGTAATTCTGTAACTTCCATGTCCCTGGTATAGCATCCTAGCCATAATTTTCCTCCTTAATCTTCGTCACCGCTTATTATTTTTTCTGCTTTTTCACCGTATGCCTTAAGCTTTGCGTCATGCTCATAAGTCATGTCAATATCTCCTGTTCCATGGTTATATATAACATGCTGTTTTGTCATGCACCTTACCACCATATCTTTGTCATTCACCCAGTATGTAAACCTGTATTCTTTTATATCATAAATCTCGCCTTTATGTCTTTTGGCCATTTTTTCTGCATAGTTATTGTTAAATCTGAGCTGGAATTTAATATAATCCCCGTCATTTTCAGCAGAAATCAAATCCATATCATCCTCCGCAAAGGTGTATGTCAGCAATGACATGCCCTGTACCGAGTCTATTGTGTTGTCTTTTTCCTGCCAGCCTGCATCTGCACCATTCTGTACTATTTTATACTTTGTTGTGCCGTCTTTTGTTATTACATACTGTTTCGTAACCAATCCGTTTTCCGTATTTGTTACAACGCTCTTTTCAGTAAGGAAGACCTTTCCTCTTTTATTTAAAAATTCGCTTTCAATCCTGATACTGCTTCCCTCATTTTCATCCGACATTGAACCTGTGGTTTCAATAACGGCAGCATCAAGATCCGAGGTCTTTTCAATAGCCTTCAGAAGATATTTTTTATCATACTCGGTTTCCCCAAAGAAATCTGTGGAGAAATACAGAAATGCGGTCATTCCCGCGGCAAGCACAAGAACTGCAGCTCCTGCTGCAATCAGAATTTTTTTCATTTGCAGGCTCCTTTCATTTACCTCTCATACATCTGGTAAAGCTTTGCATATATGCCGTTTTCCGCAATTAATTCCGCATGGCTTCCCGTTTCTTCTATGCCGTTTTCAGTCAGGACTATGATTCTGTCTGCATTGCGTATAGTTGTCAGTCTGTGTGCAATGGTCAGCGTAGTTCTGCCCTTTGCAAGTCCCGCAAGAGATTCCTGCACAATCATTTCACTTTCATTGTCAAGAGCAGATGTTGCTTCGTCTAAAATCAGTATAGGCGGATTCTTTAAAAATACCCTGGCTATGCTGATTCTCTGCTTCTGTCCTCCCGAAAGCTTTACGCCATGCTCTCCCACATAAGTATCATATCCTTCCGGCAGCATTGATATAAATTCATGTGCGCCTGCAAGTTCTGCCGCATGCATAACCTCTTCCCTTGTAGCTCCCGGTTTTCCGTATTCAATATTTTCAAATACAGTGCCGGAAAACAGGTATACATCCTGCTGTACCACTCCTATCTGTGAACGCAGGGATTTCAGAGTTACCTTTCTTATATCAAATCCGTCTACCATGATTCTTCCCGAGGTTACGTCATAGAATCTCGGAATAAGATTGCATAGTGTGGTTTTTCCTGCCCCGGACGGACCGACAAAAGCAATATTTTCTCCTGCCTTTATGTCTATGTTGATATGCTCCAATATTGTATCGCTGTCCGAATATTTAAAGCTTACATCCTCAAATTTGATTTCGCCTCTCAGTTTTCCCAGCTCCACAGCATCCTCATCATCATCAATTTCAACAGGTTCGTCCATTACCTCTATAAATCTTTCTATACCTGTCATGCCCTTCTGGAACTGCTCGGTAAACTCAACAATACGCCTTACGGAATTCAGGAGCATTACCACATACAGAAGGTATGCAACAAGATCAGCGGCCTCTATTTTTCCCTGTATCATAAACACGGAGCCTATTATGACAACCGAGATGTACATGATTCCGTCAAAGAATCTTACAGTTCCCTGAAAGCCTGCCATATATTTATATGCTTCTTTTTTAACATCCAGGAACTTTGAGTTTCCTTCATCGAACTTTTCTTTTTCAATCTCTTCATTTGCAAATGATTTTGAAACTCTTATACCGAGAAGGCTGTCCTCAACCTGTGCGTTTATTTCGCCAATCTGGTTTCGCTGTTTCTTAAAGGCAATCTTCATCCTTTTGTTGAAAAGCATTGAGAAGAAAATCATAACAGGAAGTATTGCAAATATAATGACCGTCAGACTTACTTCAACCGAACACAGTATCACAAAAGATGCCGCTATTTTAATTGCCGCAATAAAATATTCTTCGGGACAGTGGTGCGCAAACTCCGTTATATCAAACAGGTCACTTGTGATTCTCGCCATGAGCTGTCCTATTTTTGTATTGCTGTAGTATGAGTACGAAAGCTCCTGCATATGTGCAAACAGTTCCCTCCTCATATCTGTTTCTATTTTCGCCCCCATCACATGTCCCACATTTGCCATAAAGTAATTGGCAATAACATCTATGATGCGCAACAGGATATATAACGCACCAAGCTGCAATACGATTTGTATTGTCAGGCTTTCCAGATCGTTTACACCCTTATCCGTGATAAATCTGACTATCAACGGAAGCACCAGATCGCATAAAGTTGTAAGTGTTGCACAGAACAAATCCAGTGCAAGTACCCATTTATACTTTTTAAAGTAAGGCACAAAGCGTTTTATCAAATATGTCGTTTTCTTCGTAATGACCGTCTGTTCCATGTCCACCTCCGTCTGTCCTGTTTCTTTTACTTCTATTTTAAATTATTTTAAGTTTAAACTCTCAAGTACGCTGTACCCGCTGTAGTTCGGAACAAGTCCAAGTCTCCACAGGGATATGCCGTTTATGCCGAACATTCTCGCAAGAGCAGCCTTTTCAAATACGCTCTGTTCATCTTCATACCATAAAATTATGTGCCTGCCCTCCGGAGTAGTATACTGCATATACGGATTTCTGTATGCACTTGAAAAGCTCTTTTCAGTTCCCTGAGCAGTCATCCATTTATATACGTTTTCCGTACTTGCATGCAGAGCTACAGGGGATAGCAGCTTTCCCTCATCATCAAGCTCCCAAGCTACAGTTCCAAAGCTTATAGCAAGAACGATTTTATCCTTATCGGCAACACCTGTATCTGAATCTGTTATTGCCTTAAATGAATAATAAACTTTTCCTATTGGCGTTAATGCTGTAGTTTTATATATTTCTCCGTTTCCCTCATAGCCTTTTAATGAAACGGCATTGTAGTCATGTGCCATAAGTATAACCTTATCTGCAAGCTCGCCTATAGTTTTATAGTCAAATCCGTCAAAATATATACCGTCTGACAGGGCAGGCTGTACTGCCACATACAAAGTTCTGCCGTCCTTTTTAAGCTTTGAGGACAGTTCTGTAAGGAAACTGTTAAAACCCTGCTTTGCATCATTTCCCTTAAGTCCTTCAAAGTCAATAGTAACTCCGCTGTACGGATTTTCACCTATTTCCTCATAGGTTCTGTTTAATTCCTCCATGATTGCATTTACAGCGGCACTTCTCTTATCTGCGTTCAGCAGCATATCCTTAAGATTTCCCGATGTGTCCATAAATACACCAAGATGAGCCTTTGTTCCGTTGCTCTTCACATAATTTATAACTTCTTCATACCCTGAAGGAATTTTATATTCATTTCCGCCGTCGCTTCCCGTATTCAGCCATACCCCTTTTTCATCATTTTTCATTCTGCTCCAGCCAAAAGTGACTGCATCCATCTGTGAAGTCAAGTCTTTCTGTGAATACGATGAAATCGCATAAAAGCCATGAAGGAAGTCATTTTCTCCGTAGTATTTCTCATATACTCTTGTAAGCATTGCTGCGGCTTCTTCTCTTTTTGCGGTTGCATCCGGAGCAAATGTCGTATCGGAGGTTCCGTTAATCATTCCTATATCATATGCGACCCCTATGTATCCTTTATCCGAAGTCACATCATTAAACGGCAGACTGCAGTTTTCTGCAATCCTTGCTGCATCCGTAAGACCTAAGGCCTTCACAAACATTACAGCCATATCCTCACGGGTAATCGGTTCATTTGGGAAAAAGCTTCCCGATTTTTCTATTGCTCCCTGTGCTGCCGCCGTTTCAACATATGGGAAGTACCATGCAGAAGCAGCCACATCATCGAAGGAACTTTCTTCCGGCTTTACCTGCTGCCATTTAAGCATGTTGCAGAGCATAGTTGCAAACTCTGCTCTTGTAACCGTTTTTCCATATCCGAACAGACCTTCTCCCTGACCTTTCATAAGTCCGTAAGCTTCTGCATCACTTACAGCCTTTACAGCCCAGCTGTCCGCCGGCACATCTGAAAAGGATGCTGCCGCATAAACACTTGCCGAAGGAACGCCTGAAGCAAGCATAATACCCGCTGCTGCAATTGCCACTGCTTTCTTTTTTAAATTTTTCATTGTAATGCCTCCTATTTCAATTCATAGTCCGAAAGATTTACATTCAGACT
>JBJETA010000053.1:0-3825 GCA_051883075.1 Anaerovoracaceae bacterium | reverse complement strand
ATATACTCTCATCTTCAAAACGAAAAAGATTCTAAAGGGCTTTGCAGGAGTTAAAGCGTTTATTAATAATAATGTATTAATAATATATTTAATTAGTTATTGCGTTATACAGCAAAATCAAAAAAAGCGGGCCGCTGAAAAAATATGAAGTAAGTTTGGTGGCCAAGTGTACCAGGAGGAGAGAAAATGGCAATTAAAGTTGGTATTAGTGGGTTCGGACGTATCGGACGTGTGGTTATTCGTGCAGCGATGGATTTTGATGATATCGAAATCTGTGGTATCAATGTGCGTAATGCGGATTTAGACTACATGGTTTACATGTTGAAGTACGATACAATATTCGGAAGATTTCCAAAGGAACTTGGCACATACGAAAAGGGACTTATTATTGACGGCAAGAAGGTTCCTGTATACAGCGAAAGCGATGCTGAAAATATTCCTTGGGCAGAATGCGGTGCGGAATACATTGTTGAAGCTACAGGTGCATATGTTACTACAGAAGCTTCAATGAAGCATATTAAGGCAGGAGCAAAGAAGGTTGTTATTTCAGCACCGGCTAAGGACAAGGTAACACCTACATATGTTATGGGTGTAAACCATGAAAATTACACAAAGGACATAAATGTTGTGTCAAACGCATCATGCACAACAAACTGTCTTGCTCCATTAGTTAAGGTTATTGAAGATAACTGGGGCATTGAACAGGGCCTTATGTCAACTATTCATGCAGCAACAGCAAAGCAGAAGGTTGTCGATGCACGTTCAATGAAGGACTGGAGAACAGGAAGATCATCCTTCGGAAACATTATTCCTTCATCAACAGGTGCTGCAAAGGCTGTAGGACTTGTAGTTCCTTCAGTACAGGGCAAGCTGACAGGTATTTCATACAGAGTTCCTGTTGCCGATGTATCTGTGGTTGACCTGAATGTACAGCTAAAGAATCCGGCTTCCTACGAAGATATCTGCAGAAAGGTAAAGGAAGCTTCAGAAGGTTCCATGAAGGGCATTATCGAATATGTTGACGATGAAGTTGTATCAAGCGATTTCATCGGAGATCCGCACACTTCTATCTTTGATGCAAGAGAAGGAATCATGTTAAACGAAAAGTTTGTAAAGCTTATTGCTTTTTATGACAACGAATATGGTTACTCAAGCAAAATTTTAATGCTTATCCAGCATATGTATAAGGTAGACAGAGCATAATTAAATTTAGCAAGATAAGTAGGGCTGTCTTAAACATTCTTTAGGGCAGCCTGAATGTGTCTTTAAAGACATAAAATAAAATTAATTATACGAGGAGAATACTGCATATGAAAATGACTATAAGGGATATTGATGTAAAGGGAAAGAAAGTAATTGTAAGATGTGACTTTAACGTACCTCTTAAGGACGGAGTCATTACAGATGATATCAGAATCACATCAGCTATGCCTACAATTAAAAATTTAATTGAAAGGGGCGCAAAGATTATACTGATGTCACATCTCGGCAGACCTGAGGGTGAAGCGAATTTGAAATACACTCTTAAGCCTGTTGCAGACAGAATCAGCGAGATTTTAGGCAGGGAAATCGTATTTATCAGTGCTCCTGAGGTTGTAAACGATGAAGTGAGAAAAGCAGCGGAAAACCTGAAAGAGGGAGAAGTTATGCTTCTTGAAAATGTCCGATTCAGAAAAGAAGAAACAAAGAACGGAGCGGAATTTTCAAAAGAGCTTGCTTCACTTGCGGAAATCTTTGTAAATGATGCTTTCGGTACTGCTCACAGAGCGCATTCTTCAACAGCCGGTATTGCGGATTATCTTCCTGCTGTTTCAGGTTTCCTGATTGAAAAGGAAGTACAGTTCCTTGGAAATGCAGTGGAAAATCCTGAGAGACCGTTTGTTGCAATCATGGGCGGCTCAAAAGTCGGAGATAAGATAAAGGTTATAGAAAATCTGTTAAAGAAGGTAGATACTCTGATTATCGGAGGCGGTATGTCATATACCTTCTTCAAGGCTATGGGCTATGAAATCGGTAAGTCAATATTGGATGCCGACAACATCGGATTGGCAAAGGAACTTATGGAAAAGGCTGAGAAGATGGGCGTTAAGCTTGTACTTCCTGTAGATACAAAGGTTGCAAAGGAATTTGACAACAACAGCGTTGCCGCTTACTGTGACGCAGATAAAATACCTGCCGATATGATGGGTATGGATATAGGTCCGAAGAGCATGAAGCTTTTTGCGGATGCTATCGCAGATGCAAAGACTGTCGTATGGAACGGTCCTGTAGGCGTATTTGAAATGCCTAACTTTGCAGAGGGTACCATTGCTGTTGCAAGAGCCCTTGCAGAAAGCAAAGCGGTTACGGTTATCGGCGGAGGAGATTCCGCTGCTGCGGCAGAGCAGTTCGGATTTGCCGACAAGATGACACATATTTCAACAGGCGGCGGTGCTTCACTTGAGTTCCTTGAAGGAAAAGAACTGCCGGGCATTGCATGCCTGAATGATAAATAGGAGGTAAGTATGATTAGGAAACCTCTTATTGCGGGAAACTGGAAAATGTTTAAAACCATGGCAGAAGCAAAGGAATTTGCTGAGGGTTTTAAGAAGATATACGAAAGCTCGGATATTCAGGTTGCGATTTGTGCACCTTTTACCCAGCTGTCTGTTCTGAAGGAGGCATTTAAGGGTACTGACATAAAACTCGGTGCACAGAATATGCATTTTGAATCAGAGGGTGCGTTTACAGGCGAAATATCCGCGGAAATGCTTAAGGAAATCGGGGTTGATTACTGCATCATAGGGCATTCCGAAAGGAGACAGTATTTCGGAGAGACCGATGAAACTGTCAATCTGAAGTTGAAAAAGGCTTTTGCTTCAGATATTCTTCCTATCATGTGTGTAGGTGAGACTCTTGAGGAAAGAGACGGAGAAAAGGCTTTTGAAGTTGTAAAATCACAGCTTGAAAAGGGTCTTGCAGGTATTGAAGGTACTGATATTGAAAGACTGGTCATTGCATATGAGCCAATCTGGGCGATAGGTACGGGAAGAACCGCAACTCCGGAACAGACAAACGAAATGTGCGGATTTATAAGAGATGTCATTGATGAACTCTATGATGAAGTTGTTGCAGATAAGGTCATTATCCAGTACGGCGGAAGCGTAAAGCCTGCGAATGCTACTGAGATTATGAATATGGAAGAAATCGACGGAGCGCTGGTAGGCGGCGCAAGCCTTAAGCCTGAAGATTTTATTCAGATTGTTAATTTTTAATGTCCGGTGCCGTGCTTACGGGGGCGGGCGGACATTGTTAGAGAAAGAAGGAGAAAAACTATGCCATTTATTGAAGATGTGATTGCACGTGAAGTGCTTGATTCAAGAGGAAATCCAACAGTTGAAGTAGAAATTTACTTAGAAGACGGAACTATGGGAAGAGCTATCGTTCCATCAGGCGCTTCAACAGGTGTACATGAAGCAGTTGAACTGAGAGACGGAGACAAGTCAAGATACCTTGGAAAGGGTACATTAACTGCAGTTGACAATGTAAATGATATTATTGCGGAAGAAATCATCGGATACAATGTTTTTGACCAGGTTGGTCTTGACAAGCTTCTTATTGAGCTTGACGGAACTCCTAACAAGGGTAAGCTTGGTGCAAATGCTATTCTGGCCGTATCAATGGCAGCAGCAGATGCAGCAGCTAACAGCTTAGGCCTTCCTTTATTCCAGTATCTTGGCGGAGTTAACGGAAAAGTGCTTCCTACTCCTATGATGAATATTTTAAACGGCGGTTCACACGCAGATAACACAGTTGATATCCAGGAATTCATGATTATGCCTGTAG
>JBJETA010000052.1:0-3881 GCA_051883075.1 Anaerovoracaceae bacterium | reverse complement strand
ATAAAAGTACTATAATGCACAGGAGGAAACAGCCATTGGCAAAAGTAATAGTAGTCACAAATCAAAAGGGCGGAGTTGCAAAAACAACAACCTGTAATGCCCTCATAAGCGGTCTCTCCAAGATGGGCTACAAGGTTCTCGGTATTGATCTGGACCCTCAGGGCAGTCTGGGCTTCAGCTTAGGTATAAACATAGAAGAAGGTGTTACCCTTTATGATGTCTTCAAGGGCAAAGCAACCGTAACTGAAGCTATACGAAAGATAGACTGCGGTCACTTCATCCCGTCAAACATACTTATGAGTACGGCAGAGGTTGAATTCAATCATGCCGGCAGAGAATTTCTCCTGACCGAAGCAATAAAGGATATAAAAGATATATACGATTACATTATTGTGGATACACCTCCGGCTCTTAACATTCTCACGCTAAATGCTTATGTCGCAGGTGACGAGTTAATCATACCTATGATACCGGAGATTCTGAGTCTGCTGGGCATTTCGCAGCTTAAGGAGACTATTGAAAATGTACAGAAGTATTACAATCCAAAGCTCCATCTGGCATGCATACTTCTTACTAAATACAACAAGCGGGCATCACTTACAAAAGAAGTAGCGGAAATGACAGAAACCATTGCATCACAGCTCGGCACTAAAGTTGCCGATACTGTTATCCGCATAAGTGTTTCTGTTGCGGAGGCTCCCGCACACGGACTTGGTCTTCTGCACTATTCACCTAAAGCGACAGCCTGTGTGGACTATAATCATTTTATAAAAGAATTACTTGACGGAGGAATGTAGTATATGCCAAAAAAAAGCAATAAAACGGCTCATGTTCTGAGCCTGCTTACAAACGGCCGTGATATACCTGATGAAGATACCTCTGTTCAGAAAAAAACTGTTGCCAGAGCAAAAAAAAAGCCTGACCAAGAACCTGTGCCCGAGGATAAGCCTTCTCAGGTCACCCAGATGGCACAAATAGCGAATCTTGAAGCCCAGGTTATTACTCCCGATATTGTTCAGGGACTGCATACAATGTTCCAAGCGGCTCCGGCAGTTATGCAAAGTCCGGCACCGCCAAAGCCTGAGGTTGTAGTGGAGGTCCAGAATTCCGATACAAACAGTCTCCTTTCCGATATGGTTAAGGCTGATCTGGAACGTGAACTTGATGAACAGATTAAGGCCCGGGTTGCAGCTGCTTCCAAAGCAAAGGAGCACGATGATCCTGAGCGGCCGCCTTATTCGGCAACCTTTCTCGCTAAGTTTGGCGACAGTCTTAAAAAGATTGAGGAACTGCATCATCAGGATGAAGAACAGAAAAAGCATGAAGAGAATTCAACAATTCAGGATGCGGAAATTTCAGAAGAGGATTGCTCTGATGCTTCCGGCCTGACCGCAGAGCCAGAGATTCCGGATCTGACAGAGCCCGTTCCGGAACAAATCACAGCCGAAATCTCCGTTTCTGCTCCTCCGGAGCAGGGCGTTGATAATAAAGACTGCCTTCCGTCCTCTCTCGATGAGGTTACAACAGAACCATATGTTCTGGAAAACTTCGATGAGGAAGAAGGTCTTGCAGAAAAAGAAAATAAAATTGAAGGAGAACAGGGAAAAAATATGGGAAAAGAATACAGCGTAAAAAACAATCCGACATTGTCAGATAATACATCGGATGATAACAAGCTGGTAATCAGAAATCTTGCAGAAGAGCTTGTAAAAACAAAGGCTGTGGAAATCATGGAAAGCATGAATATGTGCACATGCAGGGAATGTTTCTGTGATGTGGTAACATATACACTGAACCATCTTCCGCCGCTTTATATGGCAACAAAAAAAGGCCAGCTTTTTCAAAAACTGGCAGCATGTGAAAACCAATACGGTGCAGACATTGCCTCTGAAATAACAAAGGCCTGCATCACAATAAAGCTTAATCCGCGGCATGAAGCTTCCGGAAAATAAAGCATTACCGGTAAAAATCACAACATAAAGCGGCTTCAAAAAAACAACACCTGATTTTCAAATCCAAGTTTGAAAACCGGGTGTTTATTTTTTACCATGTAGATGTTCCCTTTGCAAAGGCCTTAATGGTGACCATTCCGTCTTCAGCAGTAAAGCTCATTGTTCTTGCATAATCAAGCCCTACATCTTCACCCACTATTTTTATTCCCATGCCTGACAATATTTTTTTAACCTCTGCTATGTTTCTTTCCCCTATATTTCCTACTACGGAGTCCCCCGGGATATTAAACATCTTTGCCCCGCCTGCAATCTTTGCTGTCATTCTCGCTTTTGAGCTTCCCATGCTTTCCATCTTGGAAACCAGTGCCGGAATCCCTGTATCAGCATATCGACAGACAGAATTGCCCGGACCTCCCTCCGGAGCCGTAGGCAGCATGATATGTATCATTCCTGCAATTTTAAGGGCCTTATCATAAAGGCATATGCCTATGCATGAGCCCAAAGCATATGTAATCAGCTGTCCCGTGCCTTTTATGGCTCCCATTTCTGCTATTCCTATAGTTACACTACTACTCATTGTATACTCCTAACTTAGTCAAAATACGCTTTAATGATTCTACATCAGGTATCAGCAGCAAATTATTTCTGTGCTTTGTTCCTTCAAAAGAGAACTGACCCTCTATCATCATAATTTTTTCGGCTTCATAGCAATACATAGCCATAGGTACCGTTATCAAACCGCCAAGCATATTTACCGCAACTCCGGGAGGAGACAGATTAATAGCCGTACCGGTCATGTCAGCTATGGCATTTACATATGAACCCATTAAAATATTTCCGATTTCTGCAATAGCGGAAGACTGCATCTCATCCAGATCCTCCAGACTTTCAACTGTACTTCCCAGCAGGCTTTCGAGCATTAAGTTTACAACCTCAAGGGTCTGTATGCTCATCATTGCCCCATGAATGCCGTCTTCAAGCTTAACCAGGATGCCCGCTACTATCTTTTCAGCTCCGCCAAGCACTTCCACTGCATCATTTATATCGAGAATCTCAACGGTAGGCACATCTATGTTTACCGGTTTCCCAATAGTCGCTGATAACGCAGTAGCAGCATTGCCAGAGCCGATATTGCCAATTTCTTTTAGTGCATCCAACTGCATGCTGTCTAAATCATCATAAGTTTTTATACTCATTTCGTTTCCTTTCTCGTTTAATAACAAATTTATTTAAGGTGTCTAAACAACAACACCAAATGCCTTTATTACTCCATCCTCCTCAACAAAGGTCTGGACTTCTTTATGACCGTTGATTCTAAGGGTTGCAGTTCCTATCGTTACTCTTACCCCCGTATGGATGATCTTTTTAACAACTATACTGCATCCTTCGCACTCCATAGTTGCATCCAGTCTGCGTTTTTTAATTTCCAGGTCATTGATAGTCTGCTTCATCTGGCTCTTGCCCTGCATAAGAAGCATAAAATTCTTTTTCTTTTCTTCCGTCACCTCTTTAGGCTCACCCGGAACCTTTTTTGATACCTTGAGCAGCCCTATTTCAAGCTTTTCAAGGCGCTTATTGTAATCAGCCAGCTGAAGGTCAATTTCAGCAATCTTCTCGTTGTATTCCTTGATACGATCCTCCGGCTTGATTTTAAGATTTCTCACTTCATTCCACTTAGGTATAATCTGAAGCTCCATGGTAAGGTTTAACTCACTTCCGGCAGTCTGGATATTTATGGACTCTCCGGCAATATATGTTCCTCCCAGAAGAGAAGCACGTTTTCCTTTTCCGATTATATCTCCTACGGCTCTGACATCGCAATTGATGCAGTAATCAAAGTAAACGTTACCGCCGGAGATTATTCTTGCCATTTCAGCAAACTTTGTAGTCACATCCCCATCAGCCTTAATCATACCCTTTTTCATACCG
>JBJETA010000051.1:0-17085 GCA_051883075.1 Anaerovoracaceae bacterium | reverse complement strand
GAGAAAGCTCGCCCTCCAGCTGAAGGAAGCAAGAATGCCCGATATAAGGGTAGCAACCACGCCACCCATCTGGTTCATGGCTGAGGAATATCCCATCAATCTGTCCTGCTTATCTCTTGTATAGTAAAAAGAAAGCAGTCCTGTGGACATAGGCATGATAATGCCCACACCGACACCGACTAAAGCCCTGAAAACCAACACCAAAAATATGTTGCTGAAAAGACCTGCCGCACATCCGCCTACGGTATACAGAAGCAGCCCGGCCATAACAAGTTCTTTTGATTTGAAAGTTTTGCAGAGTTTCGGAAAAATCATGTTTGTTAAAACAATAAACAAAGCAGGAATACTTATAATCATCTGCACAAACATCTGATTTACTCCGCTGAAATAACTCCGGATAATGTCCAACGCAGGCGCTACCGCCGCTCCTGCCATAACAGTCAGAAGTGACAGTGACAGAATGCTTACAGTCAGGTTTCTGCGTCGGTCTGTTTTCTTATACATAAAAATCTCCCCTCTCTATGTTTTCTGATTTCTTTTTTTGATTCAGCCGTAAATTTCTGCGTTTGAAATCAAAAAGAAAAAGCGCAAGTCCGTTTGGACTTACGCTTTCGCTACTCAACTCATTCAGTATATCACCCTAAATTTTAAAAAGTCAAAGATTTTTTTCTTTTTTCATAGCTGTCAAGGATTTGCTCGAACAGCCGGTCATTACTGCATATATCTATTGCCGCTCTCACATATGTTTTAACAACAGGCTCCATTGTTTCCAATGCACAGGATGAATTTACCAGTGCCATGGCACTTTTGTCGTGGACGATGATGGCTTCTCCTTTTTTAGGCGCAATTTCCATGTATACCGTAGGACATACATAGCTTACATTTCCTATATCAGATGAGCCCGAACCGGGATACCGGTCCTCCGGTATGAAATCATCATAGCCAAACTCTTTAAAATGCTCCTTACATATTGAAGTTAATACAGGCACATTTATCATATCGTCAAAAGGATTTTCGTAGTCCCTGTATTCAAGCTCTGCACCTGTTGCCAATGCCGCTGCTTCTGCAATATTTATAATCTTTTTTCTCAAAACATGCAGATTTTCTTTATTCTTGGCCCTGAAGCTGAATCTGCACTGTGCAAAATCCGGAACAGTGTTTGCGGCAGTACCTCCATGGGTAATGATTCCGTGCACTCGCTCTTCGTCACGCATATGCTGTCTGAGAGCATTAATATTGTTATACATACTTATGACAGCATCCAGCGCATTAATGCCCTTTTCAGGGTTCTGTGCGGCATGGGCTGCCACACCATGGAAAGAGAACTCAACTGAATTCAGGGCAAGAGACAGCGTTTCTATCGAATTGAACTCATCGAGGTGTGCCTGAAAAGCTACATCAACATCATCAAACACTCCGCACTTAATCATGTCATACTTTCCGCCAAAGGTTTCCTCGGCAGGAGTTCCTATCAGACGAACTTCACAACCCAGCCGTTCAGCTGCCTCTGACAGTGCCAGCGCACATCCGCACATGCATGCCGCAATCCAGTTGTGGCCGCAGGCATGTCCCGGGCCGTTGTTTTCTCCGAAACCGGGAAGTGCATCATACTCTGCAATAAACCCAATAACTCTGCCTTTTTTCTTTTTGTTGGCAGGGACAAATGCCGCAACAAACGCTGTAGGAAGCTCACTGCATGGATGTGTTACGGAAAATCCGTTATTCTCCATGAACTGACATAGATATTTTGAAGATTCGTATTCCTCACCTCCAAGCTCAGGGTGATTGAATATGTAATCCGATACTTTATATAAGTTTTCTTTTTCTCTTTCAAACCTGTTATCAATCAGTTCATACAAACTGCTGTTATTAGTATCTGCCATTTTAAAGCCTCCGAATTAAATCTTTTATTGTCATCAGCCGCCATAATTCATCAATGTCATCAATATAAGGGTAACAACACATACCGGAATATATACAATGAAAACAAATTTGACTGCTTCTTTCAGGTATTTGAAGAAATCAACTCCTGCCATGGTACACATAGCATAGTTTATGCCTTCCCACGGTACAACCCATCCGAAAGTACCTGTTCCCATAGCATAAGCTGAAACAACTATCTGTCTTGGAATCCTTAGTATATCTGCAAGCGGTGCCATAAGCGGCATCAGTGCTGCTGCAAGACCTGAGCTGCTCTGTATGAACAGCATTGCCACAGATGCGATAATGAACATTACAAGAACACATATAACCTTAGGCATATCCGCCAGTGCTCCCGACAGTCCGTGAAGCATTGTGTCCATAGTGTTGCTGTCTTCAAGGATTTTAGTTATAACTCTGGATGCACTGATTAGAAGCACCGCAGAAAGTACAGAACTCATGCCCTCCGTAAACTTGCCAATCAGTTCATTTATGCTAAGGCCTCCTACCAGTGGTATGATAATGCCCATGAACAGGAATACTGATGCTATTTCAGTAAACCACCAGCCGTTTTTCAGCACTCCGTATACAATCAGAGCCAGTCCCGCAAAGGTAAGCAGCAGTACAAGCACACTTCTTACGGAAATGCCCTGCAGACTTTCCAGATTATATTCTTTGTATTCTTCTCTCTTCTTCAGGTCATTTTCATAGCATATTGATATCTGTGGATTTGCTTTTACTTTAAATGCATATCTCATTATATAAGCACTTGTAAGACCCATCATTATGAACCATACAACAATTCTTACCCCAATACCGGACATCATAGGCACCTGTGCCAGAGCCTGTCCGACACCTACGTTGTACGGATTTATAAATGCAACAGATGCTCCCACTGCAACAGAAAAATGAATAATCATCAGGCCCACCATGGAATCAAAGCCCATGGAAACCATAAGCGGAACTATTACCATAATAAACGGGATGGATTCCTCATAAATACCTGCCGTTGCCGCTGCAAGCCCGAAGGCATACACGCATACAGGTATTATTATATATGATTTTGTACCAAATTTCTTAACTAAAGAATTAATTCCGTTTGTAATCGCGCCCGTGGCGATTATAGCCGTAAAAGCACCCGCACAGATCATTATCAGGAAACTGATGTCTGCCGCATCGAGGGCTCCTTCAATAAAGGATGTCCATAAATCCATAAAGCCCTGCGGATCGGACTCTGCATATTGGAAAGACTGAGGATCTATTACATCCCTTGTATCTCCGCCCAAAGCACTTATTGCAACTTCATGGCGTTCATACTCTCCTCCCGGTATTATGTAGGTTAAGGCCGCCAGAATAACGATGATAAAAAAAACAATAATCAGCGGATGCAGGTCCGCCAGCTTCTCCCATTTGTGAGAACTCTTACTTTCTGTGTTTCCGTTCATATTTTTCCTCCTCAAAATTATTAGTGCACTAATTTTGAATAAAAATATTTTTCTTTATTTTATGAATTTTTTTATTCTTTGTCAACGTTTTTTCGAATTTTTTTATTCAAAAATTCATTCTTTATTGCAAAAATCCGCTATGTTATAATAATATCGTGAATAAAAAAATTTTTACGGAGGCATCGTTCTATGTCATCAGTCAAAATACGAAATCTTATACGACAGAAATTTGACAGCCTTTCTTCAAAGGAAAAGCTTGTTGCCCAATATGTTCTGGACAACTACCAGCAATCCATGCTTCTGTCGTCCTCTGAGCTTGCCGAAATGGCAGGTGTAAGCGATACAACCGTCGTCAGATTTGCCAAATCCCTTGGTTTTTCCGGTTTTCTTCAATACAGAAATACTATAAAAAAAGAATATGTTCCTACCCAGAAGGTATATGCATCCCTTGCGGTTCTTGAAGAAGAACGGACATCATCATCTTCTTTGCTTGACTGGTATACGGGAGCTCTTTTAAGTGATATTTCAGGTTTTGTTAAAAATATGCCGGTTGATAAAATCAATCAAATGGCACATGAGGTTTTAAACTGTGATAAGCTTTATTTATTCGGCATAGGTTCTGACTCTACAGTTGTGCAGTTTTTGAACAATTATCTGCCGTTGCTGGGTATACAGTGTGTGCTTGTTACTGAGGAAGGGCTTGCTTTAAAAGAAAAGCTTTTTCTGATGAGCAACAATGATTGTATGCTTATGTCCGCCTACCCTACTCTAGGTCCTGATGACTACTGGGCAGCAGCATATGCAAAGCAGAAAAATGCAAAGGTTATCTTGCTGTCTGATTCGGACATTACCGCACGGCGACTGCAGGCAGATATCAGTGTTTCTATTGAAGACGGTCCTGAAACCTTCTTTAATTCATACGTTATCCAAATGATTTTCTGCAATGCCCTGCTGCTTCAGATTTATGAGCTTGATAAGGAAAGCTGCACTAAGAGTATGAAGGCATATCAGGATATGCTTTCAGAACGATAGATCATTTATGGCGGGAACAATAAAAGGCCCTGAACATCATTCAGATGTCAGAGCCTTTTTTTCATTTAAATGCCGTATTCACAGTACACGCAAGATTACCTTGACTTAATCATTTCAATCTCTTTTGTTATAGATTCGATATTTTCCTCACAGGCGGAAATCTCTTTGCTCTTTTCAGCAACAAACTCATCTTCAAGCTCCCCGCTTTCATAAGCCGCAAGAAATCTCTCCGCAAGCTCAATCTTTATAAGCTTTATTCTGTCCTTTTCCTTTGAAATCTTTGAATTCAGCTTGGTTACTTCAATAGCGTCGGAAGTTTTGTCTGCCGCTGTTTTAGCCATGCTGCCCACTTTATCTAAAAATCCTGCCATAATAATCACTCCATTCTCAAAAAGCTTTGTAACTATATTATCTCATGTTTATTTCAAAATTCAATAGGTTATTATATCCTTTCTTATCTTTCAAAGGTTATACGCTTCCTTATCAGCCAAACAGGTTAAGTGTTATTATGCTTACCATAATAAGGATAAGAGCAAAGACTCCTATGCGGGTCAGCTTCTGTTTATAGATAAAATATCCGACAATAGGAGTAACTATTGTTCCTACTGCTCCCCATGTTGCATATCCTATACTTAAATCAATGTCAGACAGACATTTTCCAAAGAAGAAATAGCTTAGTCCATATCCTAAAATACATATAATCGTGGGTTTTGGAACCGTGAATCCTTTTGTTGATGTAGTCACCGACGCCGCTACAAGCTCACAACCGATAGAAAGCGCCAGAAGAAAGTATGCAAATACCATATTTATTTTTCCTCCTTTGGTGTTCCGTAAAGATTAAGCATGAAAACGCCCGCTGCCATTGCTATTATTGAAATCCATCCTACGACAGACAGATGCTGGTCAAAAATCACCACTCCCATTACCGCACAGGCAATTGAACCGACTGCAGTCCAGGTTGCGTATCCCACCGCCAGGTCTATGATATGCAGGATTTTTGAAAACAGGGAAAATGCAACAAAATAGCATATTATAAGTATTACCGTTAATTTTTTATCCTCAAAGCCGTTGCAGGCTTCCAGGCACGCCGATCCTATAATTTCGCAAACAATTGAAAATGCAAGGATTGCGTATGCCGCAGGTTTTGAAACATTCAGCATTTAAGCTCCCTCCTTTAGCTGTGCTTATACTGTTTTTATACAGTTTTACGCTAAGTTAAAGTCAAGGGATTTCCACATTTTTCTAAGCTTTTTTACGCTTATTAAGGCTGTTTCTGTACATAATTACGACTGTTTTTCATTATCGCAGCAATAAAAAAACGCAATTTCAGCAAAAAGTCTGACATTGCGTTAAGGTTTTACCATTTTTCCATTATTTCCATATCATCAGTACATTCATCAAGAGGAAGAAGTATCTCCGTTACAAACATGTCGCTGTTCCGCGTGGAATATACATCAAGTACATGCCTTTCCAGACAGTCTCCGCGAAGGCTGAAGCTGTGTTTTTCGCTCCATTTGCAAAGTTTTTCATATGTCTTTCCGATATTTTCCGTCTTTCCGATATGATATGCACATACTGCATTAAATCCGCCGAAAGGTACAGTATTTTCAAAGCTGCTGCTATTCTCATATATAGTCTGCAGGAGTCTCTGCTTTCTGTATGTTCCGTCTATCCGTTCATTCCAGGAATCATAGTACAGATTAAATGCGCCGCCGACATCTATCATTGAATGTCCGTCATTTTTCGACTTTGTGAAATACTCCGTTTCAATGTATATGTCCGAATCATTTTCATTATCGATTCGTTCTCTTTCGTAACAAAAATACAGTGTTCTCGGTATGTATTTTATACACGGGGCAAAAACATTGTGCTGAAGCACTTCTCTTCCTTCAATGATTAGTGAGCACCAGCCTTTCAGACTGTCAAGCCGCTGATGAAAATATTCTATGCTGTGTTTTGTTTCTTCAATCTGCTTCAGGAACATTTCCTGAAACATATCAAGATTGTCATTCGTAAAAACCTTCTTTATTTCATCAAGACTGAAGCCCTGGGCAACAAGGTAACGTATTGCCTGGACATCTCTCATGGTTGAAATGGAATAATACCTATACCCCGTTTCTTCCGACACCCTGTCCGGTGTAATAAGACCGATTTCTTCATAATACCTGAGCATTCTCGGAGAAACATCACACATTTTTCCTGTCTGCCCTATGGAATAATACTTTTTTTCATTCATCTGATACCTCTGTTTCAATATACATAACGCAGTTCAAAAGGCTTTATTACCTCTATAGAAGAAATCTTTCCGTCTTTTATGTAAAATGTAATATCTCTGATATCATTGTTTTCTGCGTTATAAGGCTGCCATGCATACGCATAGTCAAATTCAAATTCCACATCTAAGTCTATATCAAACTTTGCAACACAAGGTTCTGCATTATTTTTATCGATTTTAATAACCTCAAGGCTGTTTTTATCTCAGTTTAATAAATCCTTTGATAGTCACATAGCCTTGCGTTAATATCACATCCAGCAATAACGTTAATACGAACTGTACAAGAAAGCAAAGTATCGCATTATCTCCAAGGACCGGATTAACAAGCTTAAAGACAACATACATACCCGGTGCCTGTAGCAAGTACATATAAAGGCTGTTTTTTCTAAGCCAGTTGTATGTAGAAGTTTGTTCCATTCTTGCAATCACACCTGTTCGGCACAGACCCATGCACAGTATTAACAGTAATGCCGGAGAAACTATCCTCAGCAGGCAATCCAAAAGATACATTTCCGGCGATAACTGAGCAAAAAAAGCACAAACAGCTATACCAACCGATGAACTCACAATTAAAGCAAAAGTTGACCTTTTTTCCAAATATTCGGTGGCGCAGAATAATGCAGCCCCGGCAAAAAATACCACGATGTAAATATCAATCTGCGACAATTTAAAATAATCCACCTGTGCAAGCAGAAAATGTGCAGTCAAATACAATAATACAGAAGCAACCGCCCCATAAATAATGTTTTTTCGACTTAAAAGTCCATTCAACAAAACCCATATAAGCGTAACCCAGAAAAGCATCATCAGAAACCATGCCACATCTGAGAATTCTCCAAATGCCATAGCTTTAAATCCTGCAAGCAGGGATGCGCCTTTGTCTCGTCCATAGCTTGGAATATCAAAAAGAGTATAGGTCGGAACAAGCCACAATACACCATATATGAAATATGGAATCAACAATCTGACAGCCTTCTTTCTGATTAGCTGTGCAGTCCCGTTCTTTTTATTTTGCAAGGATACCTGTAGGAGAAAACCCGCAGCAAAGACGAAAATAGGAACGGAAAATACCAAAATAGCATTACTGAGCCAGCTTAAAATCGCACTTTCCTGTTCGGCTCTGATAGGCCAAAAATCATTTCCGCTATAAAACAATGTGCAATGAACTGCAACGACTATGAACATTCCCATTGTTTTCATGAGATCAATATAGTTATACTTTTTCATTTTAAGTCCATTCCTGTCTAAACCTGTTCATTTGGAAGTTTATTGAAGGCAAATGCCTCTATCTTCTTCAGATTCTCCTCGTTTGGCTTCAGATATGGGTCCCGCAGAGCAAGAGTGCTCTTTAATTTTTCCACACCAATTGCTTTTCTGACCGCTTCGACTGCACTGTCTCCGTTTCCGCGATAGCCCGCATAAACGGAAATCTCTTTAGCTTTTAAAACCTCTTTGTTTTCGTTTATAAATGTATTGATAGGGGGAGCATAGCTTCCTGCCCAGGTTGGTGTCGCTATGATGATTTCATCATATTTATCTCCGTCAAATTCGTACGGCAAAAGCTTAGGACATTTATTGGTCATTACATCTTTGCCGCCGTGAAAATATTTCATAAACCCTTTTGTCGGATACGGTTTTTGCGGCTTTATTTCTAAAATATCCGCACCTGCTAATTCAGCTGTTTTTTCAGCTACAAATTTTGTATTTCCCTCAAGGGAATAATAAACTACCAATTTTGCCATTTTTAACATCCTCCCATCTGTAATCCGTTAATCTGTTACTGATACATTTTTTCTAAAGTAATCAATGTTACTTCACCTTTTTCACCTAATTCCAACAAGGGTTCTGTGAATCCGCTTTTAGAAAAGATGTAATACTTGTAACTATCTCCATGCCCAAATGCTTTCGCATAACCTTTCAGCAATTCCAATTCATCAACACCAATCCTTTCATTTTTATATTTGCAGGAGCCAATAAGATATTGATTTCCTTCTACCGGCACACCAACAATATCAATCTGTACTTCTTTTCGGGTTGATTTGTCATTGCCCCACCATTGACCAACCTCCTTTAGTATTGGATAATCACTGTCCTCATATTTCATGATATATTCTCTGCACATCTTTTCAAATACCAATCCCATGTAATCATTAAAATACTTTTTAACAGCTTTTTCATATATTACACTTATCCTGCCGGAATTAACAGCTGAAATATTCTTCAGAACAAATCTATACCAGAATCCGAAAAAGTTATCTTCAATGGTATAAATCGTTCTCTTTCCCGGTTTCTCAGCAATTGGCGTTTCTTTTTTCAGTATTTCCAGTTCCAGAAGCACTTTTATATATTTGTTGCAAGCTCCTGATTCCATCCCTACTTTTGTTGCTATTTCGTTAGCCCTTGAGGCACCGCTTGCAACTGCACTAATAATTGAGTTGTATATCGCAGGTTCCCGCAATTCCTGTTTAAGTAAATTGTCCGGTTCTTCAAACAGATACGCTGACGGATCAAACAAGTTTTCAAGCAAGGCTTCATCAAGATTATCTTGTATATCAAGTTTATTGATATAATGTGGTATTCCACCAGTTATACCATAAAGCAAAGCTTGATCTTCATAAGATAAGTCAGGGTTGAATGCAGTAATTTCCCTATATGTCATTGCCTGAATCCTATACTGTGCTGTTCTTCTTCCATATAAGGGACTTTCATAGCCCAAAACCTGGTTCTCCATAAAACTCATTGAAGACCCACACAAAATCAAATATAATTTACTATCCTGCCACAAATGATCGATGATATGCTGCAGTCTTGAAGAAATAGACTCTTCCGCATTTGCCAAATACGGATATTCATCAATGACAAATATGACTCTTTCTTCCTTTGCCAGTTCTGTTATTTCGTCAAAGGCATCTGTAAAATTATGGTATATAGGAGCATTAACGTTGTCAGGTGCTTTATATGCATGGATAGCCTTGGATAGCTCCTCCAAATTTTCTTTAGAAGAACCTTTAATTGCAGAAAAGTATATAACCGGTTTTCCCTTACAAAATTCAGTAATCAGTGACGTTTTTCCAACACGCCTTCTGCCATATATAACAACACACTCAAATTCCCCTTTATTATAACGTTTATTCATGCTTCTTAATTCTTCATCTCTACCAAAAAACATATCTCTCTTCCTTTTCGAACTTACAATCTACTAACTTATGAGTTTGTTTTTTAAATCATATATCTTTTATTTCCAAAAGTCAATATCTTTATACCTATAGCAAAATCAACTCCATCATTTCGAATGATTTCTTTTCAACAATACTGGTTTAAAAATGAATTTACGACAAAATCGCAAAACAAAAAGAACGTTGAAAAATCAACGTTCCAAGTGGTGGAGATGAGGAGAATCGAACTCCTGTCCGAAAGCATTTCCACATGAATTTCTCCGAGCGCAGCCGTTGTTTTAAAGCTTCGCTTCAACAGACGCCCACCGGCAGGCTTCCGTATCCGCTATCCTATAGTTCCCCTGTGCTACTAGGAGCTCACACAGAGTTTTCCCGTATGGTCGACGCTGAACTCCACACCTACGGGTGAATGTGGGTCAACGACGCTACCGCTGTGCGCGGCGCTGAACTATGCAGCTAATGCGTATGAATTGTTATTTTTAGCGTTTATATTTAACGTGCCATTTTTAACGCAGACTTGGCAAACTGCGGCTCGCTTATCAGGCTTCTACACCCCCGTCGAAACCTTTACACCCCCATATTCAATTTCTAATTCATTTTACCACAGCTCCGCCCGATTGAACATTACTTTTAGGTTACAAAATACGAGTTTTTTCTACCCCAAATTCTCTATTTTTATTTTTGCTTTAGCATTTTTAACCTAAACTTTTTGAAATAGCAAAGGCAATCTCATTCTTCGCTTCTGTTTGTAAATGTGCGTATCTTAATGTTGAAGCATAATTACTATGCCCTAACCATAATTGAATTTCTCTTAAAGAAATACGCTCTTTACTATTAATCAGAATACTTGCGCAGCTATGCCTTAAATCATGAAATCTAATATTTCGCAATTTATTTTTCTTTAAATGCCGTTTGAACTCTCCTGATATATACCCTGGCGTATATTTTTCACCATTAGGTTTTAAATAAATATACTCCGCATCTTTATCTGTATAATTGTATACAAATTCTCTATTTTTATCATTTTGAGCCTTTATTCTATACAGCATTGCCTCGACTTCTTCTATCAAAGGCATAGTCCTATATCCTGTTTCACTTTTGGGACGATTCTTTTCCAAATTTATTGTTTTTTCTCCTTTTTTAGAAACTGTAACCCTAACAGTTTTTATGGTTATAGTTCTACTCTCAAAATTAATGGCATCCCATTTCAATCCTGCTATTTCAGAGCGGCGGAGTCCGTAATAAATTGCCATATAAACAGGAAATTCTATTCTTGTTCCATTTACGCTGTTTAACAATTTTTTTGCTTCCTGTACCGTATAAAAATCAGCAATATACTGTTTTACCGGAGGTTTTTTTATTCTTTCCGTAGGATTTTTATCTACCAACTCCAACATTATAGCATAGTTAAATACATTCTTTATGATTCCATAATGGTTATCAATACTTTTGTTCGATAATCCCTTTCTTTGACAATACTCTATATAATCTTGAATATGTACGGGTCTGATTTCACTAACTAGCAAAGAGAATTTGCTGAAATAAGGGAAAATCCATTTTTTAATAACATTATGGTATCCAGCATGAGTAGTATCTTCAACATTATATTTTTTATATTCAAGCCAACGAACAAGGAATTCAGCAAAAGTATATTCTTCTATACTTTTTGTTTCTGGAGCTTTAAGAATAACTTCAGCTTCAGGAATAACAAAATCTTTTCTCGCTTGAAGGAGCATCTCTTCAGCTCTTTTTTTATTTCCATATACTTTGAGTCCCGTTGATTTCCATTTAGAAGTAGGATTACCTTCAGAATCCTTATAGGTAAGAACTATATACCAGTAATTATTCTTCTTTTGTAAATGGCCCGCAACCATCAGCTCTCCTTTCTAACATACTTACTTTTAAAGTATATCATAATTACAAAATAAAAAGACACTACTACATCTTCTTTGCTTTTTCAAAAATTGTTTCTTTCGCAGACCTCTCTTGTCTGCATAGTATCAAAGATCCATCTTAATTCATCCATAACTCTATCTTCTATTTTTTTATCAACTTCTGCACCTTCCAGAGCTTTTCCTCAAAAAGATTTAATAATATCGTTGAAAGCAGAGCTATCAACCAATCTATAAAAGTCTAATTTGTCACAAGTAGCTAAAAAGTCATATATTTCAATTTTTCTTTTTACCTCTTTTTCCGCTATAGTTCCCTATTCTACAAGTTTTCTATAGCTATTTGACAACATTTCAAATCCATTCATCATACACCTCCACAAATCACACATTTATACCGGTGACAGGAAATCTATCACCGGCATCATATCTGCAATCCATTTCCGGATTTTTTAAAATTTAGTCGCTCACCGTATTTGCCGCCCGCGCCCCCAGTCTTGGGAACATCCTGATTATTCTCCCCCATCTTCGTTCGGAAAGCATGAAATTAATCTACTCATCGCAATGCTCTTATTGCTCTTGTTCTTAGCTGATTCGCACAATCATGTCTCACGACTATACGACATTACCTCGTATCAAGCTCTTACAGAGGTTTCCCTTCTGCAGAACCGTCCTGGCAGTGCATCGCTTATCGATTAACTGACTCTCAGGATGCTGCATATTTAATTTTTCAAAGTTCAGTCTGTCCGAAACTACATTCGGCCCACCTGAGTTACAAATTCCAAATTTCACAACTTTAAATCTGCAGAGCTGCTGAATGCCATATAGCTTTTGCTATATATCTTCAAAGTGGCAGCGGATTTCATCCCGCTGCTGCTTTCAGGATATATTGCTAATCTTTATGAATTAGTAATCTACTCATAAAATAGTGTCCAATCAAATCCCAATACTTTTGCTATCTTTTTTGCAATGGAAATAGAAGGATTTCTAATTCCATTTTCTATCTTTGAATAATATTGCTGGCTCATTCCAGCCGCTTTACAAAGGGCATTCTGTGTAAGATTATTTTCTTCTCTTTTCTGTATTAACCATTCTCTTTTCATAATTATCTCCTCTTTTTTGATTATATACGCCTTTTTGGAATGTTTCAACTACTTTTACGCCGTTATTGTTGTTTTTTTATTTTTTAAATTTTGTAATATTTTAAATAAGAAGGTTTTATGGGAGGCTTTATGAGGATTAAAGAATTAAGAATAGCAAAAAATTGTACACAAAGCACCTTAGCAGAGCTAATCCAAGTTTCTCAACAAAATATAAGTAAATATGAAAATGGAAAACTTGAACCAGATATAACTTCATTAATTGCCTTGGCTGATTTTTTTGAAGTAAGTTTGGATTATTTGGTAGAACGTGATTTTACGCCTGCCTGCGGAGTTCCGGAGCAATATATAAAGGTTTCTTCTGAAGAAAAAACTCTTTTACATCTGTGGAACGAACTTGATGAATATGATAAGGATCTCGTTCTTGAACGAATTAACACTCTGTTAGAAGTTCAAAAACGAAAAAAAGAGGCGTGAGCTGAAATATTTGGACAGTGCCAAAACCGTGATACAGCTACCGAAAAATTATTAATTTTATTTAACAAAATTACAACTGTAAGACATTTATTAAACTATAGGAGTAGTTTATGTACAAAAATATTTTAGATTTATGGAAAGATATCAATCCTTTTATTAAAGGGTTATTATTTACAGCCTTAATTCCTTTTATTATTTTTTCATATGAGGCTGGTTACTTAGAATATTTTGGACTACATAAAAATATTATAACATTCAATGTATATCACTTGCTTTATAATGTTGAAACCTTATATTTTTTAATGTCCTTTGTGTGTACAATTTGTATTTTACTTTTCTTTATTATTCTTTTTACTAAATATTTAATTAACTTTATAGTAAAAATACGTAAAGATTATTACATGATTCTTTCCACTTTTCTCTCTATTTCATTTGTTTTTTTTACGATGTTATCCTTTTTTTCAATTGCTATAGGATTTCTCTGCAAATTAAGTTGGTTTTTGTGTATGTTTTTTTTCCTCATCTTTTTTCTTTCACTATCATTTGCAATACCTATTATTACTATACATCTATTACAAAAACATGATTTTTTACCAAAAAAAAATTTAACAGAAATACTTTTAAAAGATGTTCTGTCATACTCATTAAAATTTCCCTTCCCTAAGGTTACTGCACCTATAGTAGTAAGCTATTACAAAATTTCTTTGAATAAAACTATGATTATGTTGTGTTTTATATGCCTAATATTGATTTCCTCCTTCATTTTTTATATAATCCCATATTTTATAGGCAATTATACAGCAGAAAATCAATTAACTTTTACTAAAATAGTCGAAACAACTATAAACGAAAGTTCTATAAATATAAACGTATCACCTAATGCTCAAGATATTCAATTAATTGTTTTAAAAGATTCCGATTATTTTTATACTATAACTGCATCGCCAAAGAATCTAGAAGACGATACTTCAAAAGAATATGTGTTTTCTCCCGAAATCAAAATTGTTTCTATTGAAAACACTACTATTAAAGAAACAACGCTAGAAGCTTTAGAAAAACAATAATATACAAAAGAGGCGAGGAGTAGTCCAAGTTTTCGTCCGCGCCCCAGACTCAGCTAAAATTATAAGGGCAAACCTTTTGGCAAATATCGCACATTGGTATTTCTAAGGAAAATTGCCCTTTTTTTATGTATTTGCAAAAACATTTTTTAGCGTCAACTTCAAAGTCTTTCAAGCAATCATAAGGGCAGGCCTCTATACATAAGTTACAATTATTACAAAAATTTATCCCTATCGGCACATCATATTTTTCAGGAATCCAGTTAGTGACCAGTGCCGCAAACCTTAGCTTTGTCCCATATTTTTTGTTAATAACCAAACTATTCTTTCCCCAACTGCCTAATCCAGATAATACGGCCGCATATTTAAAATTTATTCCTGATGCAATCTCAGCCCCATACCCTTCTTCTTTTAAAAAATTTTTTATTCTTTTAGCCTGTAAGTTTGCTTCTTTATATGCAGGATAGTCATCTCCTACAATACATTTTGTTATACCTCTGCAATATATATCCTGATTCAGTTCAACTATAGATCCCACTACTATTACTGTCATCGCCCCATGCAAATACTTATTTGTCTTTTTCCCGTATTCAAACCTATGGATTCTTTTTACTATGTCCTTTTTATCTAGCTCAGAAGCTTTACAAAAGCCTAGTACAAATCCATCACAAAGTCGCTTTAAATTTTCCATAACTATATTTTTTCTCCTCACGTCAATACACATAATCCGTTATCTGGTATAGATGAGAAGGGGATTGAACCCCTTCTGCATTTGTTATTCATATTTAACCGTCTTTAGAACTTCGATGGCTTTTTTCATAATGTCTATTTTATGATTTATCCAAGGAGTATTTTTATTTTGATACCTTTTAATATAACTTTCCATTCCTTTTATCGTGCTACGGCTCCAGAGAGCTGCTTTTGTTACCGCATTAGCTCCTTCGACATCTTCAACTTTAACTGCTTTCAATGTATCTGTCTCTATTTTATGTGTGCCTTTAATTACTTTACAAAGCGGTATATAAGCAACTTCCATACTTACCGGCCAAATACTGTAATCCTTTGGAATGACATCTACGATTTCAAATGTGTTTTCTCTTAATGTGATTGTGTTCATCTTGTGTACCTCCGTGTTTTATTTTGAATCATCTTATGTTTATATATTAAACCTTTTTCGGTTTAATGTCAACACTTTTTTAAACCTTTTTTAGTTTATTTTTTATTGACTTCTCATAGTGCTTAAATTATACTTTTTTTAAGTAGGAGGTATCTAAAATGATTGTTTATAAAATTAATGTAATCGAAGAATTAAAAGAAGCAGGATACAACAGTACCCGTATTTTAAAAGAAAACATTCTGCCCCAGTCTTCCATGCAGAAATTGCGCCGCGGCGAACCAATAAGTATGAAAACACTTGATACTTTATGTAAATTGTTAGATATGCAGCCGGGAAACATCTTAAAATACATCAAAGATTAAACATTATTTATCATACATTTATCATCTTGCCCATATGTATCATATATTCCCATAGTTTTTATGCTCACTAAAATGCTACCGTTAGATTTATTATCAAGTCATAATTTTGGGAAAGGATAATTTACACTTTCTTGGTTAAATTAACTGAGCTCTGAAAGGTTGATTTAATCGGACTCTAACATTCTCCTCCTTTCTTCAAAAAAAGCCATAGGCATTTAGCCTACAGCTTTTAATTTCACTCTTTTTCAGTTACTCTTTTACTCCCCAAACATCTTGTGCAACGGCACTCTATCCTGTCCAAGTTTCTTAAACTTTTCAAGTTCTTCTTCCAATTTTCCTGCCACATTGGTTATTGCGACAAGTTCCCCACTGTTAATTTCGCATACCTTGATAGCACCAAGCTGCATAAGCGAATATATAAATGCTTCATCTGATTCGATGTGAATTGGCTTTGCATCTCCATGGATATCATAGTCAACTACAGGGTCAGTATAGTTATATGGAATCTTACCAATTCTTTCATCGTAGATAATAACCGGTTCATAGTCATCGTTCTCTTCATCATCATCTAGTAACTCATCATGAGCTTCTAAAATCATACATAGATACATCCCAATGTTACCTGCAGCTTCACGTCTTACATGCCATCTTGTTTCAGCCCATTCACAGTCAAAATATTCATTTCCACAAATAGTAGCAACTAGCGATTCAAAATCATCACATTCGTAATATCTATCTTCTTGAATGATATGTATTAAATACTTCTTAGTTAAATCCTTTTCTGTTTCTCCAGGCATCAATTCTCTATACATGATATACCTCCTTTTCTTTCAGTGACGCTATATCTTCTCACCATTTTCTCTTACAAAATTAATTTCAACTACTGAGTTTGTAGCCTTAGCTATCTTTATCAAATCATCTTCAGTAAAGTTGTCTCTGCTAAGTTTGTTGTACCAATTTTGTGAAGATGAATCTGTAGCCTTTGCCAGGTCTACAACAGTCATTTTTTCTTTTAAAAGTAATATTCTTATCTTTTCTGCTAAATTATTCTTTTGTGCAAACATTATATTCCACCTCTTCTTAGCTAGAGAATAACACTTTTTAGTTTTATATGTCAATATTTTTTTCATAAAACGCACTTAAAAGTTTTATAGCATTGCTATGCCCACTCATTTCGGTGAATTGGAATCCGAAGTTCCAGTTTGCAAGTTTTACTTCCAGTTTAGATAAT
>JBJETA010000050.1:0-17099 GCA_051883075.1 Anaerovoracaceae bacterium | reverse complement strand
GCTGCTCACCGCTTCTCTCAAAAATGCTTTTCTGTCCCAGATAATCACTTCCTCCAAGCACCTTCCCTATTTCTTCCAGAATCTCAGTATCCTGAGGCATTAATGCCGTTTTTTCAGACATTTCTTTTATATTCGTGCACCAGCTCTCTTCAAATGACTTTTTTGCCCCAAAGGAGGCCTTTTCATCAAAGTCCTCTGCCACCGCCTGAAACAGCAGCCTTGCTCCATTGCTGCACTTGCCATAACCAAGCGTTTTCACCGCCTCCGGCAGAGGTGTTTTTTTGTAGATTACCTCATCCTCAAGATACTTCATGGCATACAGAAAGCTCTGCAGATTTACCGTTCTGCAATGATAGTCATAAGCGTGCATGTACCCGGCAGCAGAACACAGCAGAAAAATCACAGCATTAAAAAGAACACAAATACTCATATTTTCTCCAATCCCTAAAAATCACCCGTATATATAACTTCTTTTATATGTCCCGTAACAGGACTGTTCGACAGGATAATAACGCATGAAAAAACACCTTTTTTTACCAGTCCTCCGATTTCCGAGTTTTTTACATCCTCCAGAGAATGTCCATGTATCGTTGTCAGCAGCTTTACTCCTGCACACAATGCCGTTTCTATAGCCGGAACATCTGATTTTTTACCTATTTCATCAGTCGCTATAATCTGCGGAGCCATGGAACGCAGGAGCATGACAATTCCCTGTTTCTTAGGACATCCATCCAGGACATCTGTTCTGCTGCCAAGGTCAAATCCGATTTTTCCCCGCCAGCTTCCGCCTATCTCTGAACGTTCATCACATACACCCACCGTAAAACCCCTTTCTGACAGGTTTCTTACCAAATCCCTCAAAAGAGTTGTTTTTCCGCATCTCGGAGGCGATACTATGAGAGTGTTGTTTACTGTTCCATCTTCCCTGATTACATGGTTTATACACTTATCGGAAATCCCCTTTATTTCCCAGCATCGGCGTATATTGAGAGAAGAAATGTTTTTTATGAGCTTTACCTGCCCTCTCTCAATTACAGTCTTTCCGCATATTCCCACCCTATGTCCGCCTTCTATCGTAAGATAACCTTCCGCAAGCTCCGTTTCATAAGCATAGTAGGAATAATCAAGCAGCCTGTTTATAACAGAATCCAGCATTTCTTTGTTTACCTGCTGTTCCAGAAAATATTCCTTTCCGCCGGAAGCAATCATTACCGGCTGTCCGTTTCTGAACCTCAGCTCCTCGGCATTATCAAGTATATCTGCCGGAAGCCTCTCAAATTCCTCCCTGACACCTTTGGGAAACTTAATCATTATCTCATTAAAACTTTTGTCCACGGCACTCTACCTCCATATCATAAAGATATTGCTTGGACAAAAAAATATGACAAAAAAAAGTACCGACAGGAAAATGTCTGCATTCATTTTCACTTCATCGGTACTTTAATCTTTGAATTTATGATTTACTCGTCCTTTTCTTCCTTTTCGGCATTATTATCAGCCTCTCTAGGTTCGGGAACGACATAAAGCTTAACCTTTTCTATTCTTCTTTCCTTTACTGATTCTATCTTAAACACACAGTTTTCGTATTCAATGATTCTTTCTTCAGTTTCATGCTCTTCCGGTATTTCTCCCAGTATATCAATCAGCAGTCCCCCCAGAGTTTCACTGTTTTCAGACTCCAGCTTCAGATTAAGCTCTTCGTTTAAATCATCAAGATTGATAAATCCGTCTACAATAAAAGTATTTTCGTCAATCTTCTGTATAGGAAGCTCTTCTTCATCATATTCGTCATCTATGTTGCCCATAACCTGCTCGATAATGTCCTCCATAGTAACAATGCCGGAAAAACCTCCGTATTCGTCAATAAGAATAGCAATATGCTGCTTCGAGCTCTGCAGCTCGAAAAATAAGGAGTCGATATTCTTTGTTTCAGGAACAAAGTAAGGCTTTCTCAGTATGGAACGGATGTCCACATTGTCAAAGCCCGTTTCTCTTGCTTTGATCAGATAATCCTTGATATGAAGTATGCCTATAATATTATCGCTGTCATCCTCATATACAGGGATTCTGGAATAATGCATCTCCATAAGCTCATCAATATATTCCTCTGCCGGGTCATTTATATCGATATAGAACACATCTGTTCTCGGAGTCATGATTTCATATGCCAGCTTGTCATCGAAAGCAAAAATACTGTTAATCATCTTTTTGCCTTCTTCTTTGAGGACACCGGTTTCCTGACCTACCTCAAGCATGGACATTACTTCGTCTTCCGAAAACTCTCCGTCATTAACCTTTGTTTCCTGACGCGTTATCTTCAGGATAATGTCCACAGATACTGAAAGTATCCACACGAACGGTCTTGTTATCTGTGCAAGAAGCCTTATCGGTCTTACCACAAACATGGCAATGCCCTCTGCATGCTGTAAAGCAATTCTTTTCGGATAAAGCTCACCAAGCACAAGAGTAATATACGACAATACAATCGTTACTATAACCACAGCCACATACTGTCCGTAAGGAATTCCCAGATTTGTCAGGAGCATTCCTAAATCATCTGACATTCCTACGGCTGCAGATGCACTGGCAAGAAAACCTGCTAAGGTTATTGCCACCTGTATCGTTGACAAAAACAGATTAGGGTCATCAAGCATATCACGCAGCATTGCGGCTTTTTTGTTTCCCTCCTGCGCCAGAACCTTTATTTTGTTCTTATTTACGGAAACTATGGACATTTCTGCCGCTGCAAAAAAAGCGTTAATCAAAATTAAAAATATTAAAAATACTATTTGCGCCATTATCGGCGTACTGGGGTCCGAAGACATTTTATTTTCTCTCCTTTTTTATAATCTGAAATTTTATATAATCCGAATTAGCAAGTATTTTATCATACTATTTTTTCTTGCGCAACATAAATCCGGGTTTTACAGGCTGCTCCATCTTTATATAAAGTATCTGCTGCGGATGCGGAGCTGATTCAACAGGCTCCTTTTCCTCATTGAGCATAACTTCCAGCTTTTGTGCAAAGAAATCTGTATAAGGTCCGAAAACCTCTATTTCTTCTCTTATGCTCATCTTGTTCCTCTGCTCAACAAGAGCCATGCCCGTTTCTTCATCATAATCCTTTACAAGTCCCACGAAAGAATAATCCCTTGTGTATGCACTTGTCTGATAGTTCTGGTCCTTATTTGTAGGTTTATCAAAATAGAAACCTGTAGTGAATTCTCTGTGGCTTACTTTCTTCAGTTCAGCCATCCACTCCGGATTGAACTTATATCCCTCAGGATCTTCATAGTATGCATCAATTGCCCTTCTATATGCACCGACAACAGTAGCCACATAAAAGACACTCTTCATACGTCCCTCAATCTTTGCAGATTCAATGCCTGCATTAATTATCTCGGGAATATGCTCAATCATACATAAATCTCTTGAATTCAGGATATATGTTCCTCTGTCATCTTCCTCCATAGGAAAATATTCACCGGGTCTTTTTTCCTCAACCAGACTGTACTTCCATCGGCACGGATGTGCACACTGACCTCTGTTTGCATCTCTTTCTATCATGAAATTGCTTAAAAGACATCTTCCTGAATATGAAATGCACATAGCTCCCTGCACGAAGGCTTCAAGCTCCATGCCTTCAGGCAGATTGTTTTTAAGCTCAATGATTTCCTTAAAAGTAAGCTCTCTTGCTATAACTATTCTTTTCACACCCTGATTGTGCCAGAACTCGGCAGTTTTGAAATTTGTCATATTTGCCTGCGTGCTCAAATGGAGCTCCGCATCAGGTATTGCCTCCCTTATAAGCATCATAATACCAGGGTCTGATACAATAAAAGCATCGATATCAATGTCTTTTATTTTATTTAAATATTCCTCAAACGGCTTTATATCTTCATTGTGTGCATAGATATTTACAGTCAGATATGCTTTTTTTCCTCTTTCATGGGCGTACTCTACGCCCTTCCTGATTTCATCTATATTCAGATTTCCCGCTCCTGACCTGAGACTGAACATTTCACCGCCAAAGTATACGGCATCTGCACCATAATCTATGGCAATCTTTAATTTTTCAAGATCTCCCGCAGGAGCCAAAAGCTCAATTTTTTTCATTTTAACCTCTTTTGTTTACATAATATTTTTTAGGTAAATTACAGTTTGTTTATAACGCTGAAAGCAATTCCGTCTCCCACAGCCATAATTGATGTTCTGCAATAGTCTAACCGGTGAATAAATTCCACATATTCGCGCATCTTCCTGATATTTGTCTTATATCTGCCCTTTGTGTCATATTCATCCGAAGCTGTCATAGCTTTCATCAGGACATTATCGGAAACTATAACGCTTCCGTTTTTGCACAGCTTTACTGCTGCCTCCCAGAATTCCTTATAATGACTTTTTGAAGCATCTATAAAAACAAAATCGTATGCCTCGGCACCCTGTTCACGGAGCTTTTCAGTCTGCTCCGCCCCGTCCCCGAAATGAATTGAAATCTTATCCTGCATACCGAAGGTTTCAACATTTGAAGAGGCAATTTCAAAATTCTTTTCATTTGCTTCTATTGTGTCTATATGACAGTCTCCGCATACTTCGGCAAAGAATATGGCAGAATATGCCACAGCAGTGCCTATTTCAAGGATTCTTTTAGGTTTTAACTGTGTAAGCAAAGTAAAAAGATAGCTTTCCGTTTCCTTTAAAATAATAGGGACCCGTTCCTCCTGTGATTGCTCTCTCAATCTTCCCAGCTCCGGAGTAACGGGCTTGTAAAAGCCGTTTATATACTCTGTTACTTTATCGTTTGTAATGTTCATTACATGTTCCTTTCATGTGCTTCTGTCTTTTACAGGGAATTTGTATATTCCTTCTTGTTTCTCAGAAATTCTTCATAAGTGTTGGAGAATCTGTGTGAACCGTCATTGTCCGGACTTAAAACATAATAGTAATAGTCGGTGTTTTCCGGATACAGGGCTGCTTCAATGGAATCAATCCCCGGCGAGCATATAGGTCCCGGAGGAAGACCCTTGTTCTGATATGTGTTGTAAGGCGAATCTACCTTTAAATCTTCATAACTCAGTCTTTCCTTATGCTCCGGAAGCGCATACTGCACGGAAGCATCTATTTGAAGAGGCATACCGACAGCAAGCCTGTTGTATATAACGCTTGCAACCTTTCCCTTTTCTGAAGATACCAGCGTTTCTCTTTCTATCAGGGAAGCTATGGTTACTATATCATACATGTCATATCCCACTGCTTCTGCTCTCTGATAATGCTCATCCGTAACAAGTCTGTCAAACTGTGAGAGCATTTTCTCTATGATGTCATGCTCATCCGCATTTGAATAAACATCATAAGTTTCCGGATACAGAAATCCCTCCAGACGATTTTCCGAATCCGGAAGCAGATTCATAAATCTGTATTCAAAGGAACCGTGTTGTATTTCCGACATAAAAGCGTCACGGTTTATAAGATTTTCATTTTCAAGCCTGTCCGCTGTCTGACTCAGAGTCAGCCCTTCCGGTATCGTAAATCTTGAAGTATTTGAAGATCCCGAAATAATGATTTCCATTATCTCTGACATAGGCATGGACGGAGACAGGCTATAAACACCGGCCTTGTATTTTCCGTCATATGCTTCAAGCTTTGAAACAAGCTTAAACTTTGCAGAGCTCTTGATAATGCCCTGGTTTTCCAGTATCTGACCTATTGCGGCAGTTCCCGAGCCTGTGGGAATTTCCACAGAATAAAGCTCTGTGCTGTTTTTATCACAAGGACTGTCAAGATTCGCAAAATAAATACCAATACCTGCTGCAGCTATTATCATTACTAAAATTAATGCTTTTAATGGACTGAATGCTTTTCCTTTTTGATTTTTTCTTTTTTTCATATGTGGTTCTTCCCCTGTAATTTTCTATATTAGGTACATTAATCAGAAAGGGACGTTTATAACGCCCCTTTTAATATCAGATATTCAGTTTGGGTTATTATTTAGCTCTTCCTAAATATTCACCTGTTCTTGTATCAATCTGAATCTTTTCACCTTCTTCAATGAAGATAGGAACCTGGATAACAGCACCTGTTTCAACAGTTGCAGCCTTTGTTACGTTTGTAGCTGTATCTCCCTTAACACCCGGTTCAGTCTCTGTTACCACTAGGTCTACAAAGTTAGGAGCTTCTACTAAAAATGCGCTGCCCTTATAGAACTTGATTGTCGCTTCGTCATTTTCTCTCAGATACTTCATAGCTTCTTCAACCTGTTCTTCCATAAGAGGAACCTGTTCGAAAGTTTCCGGATCCATGAAGTAGTAAAGTTCACCATCATTATATAAGTACTGCATCTGCTTAGTTTCGATGTGTGCCTTAGGGAACTTATCGTTAGGATTGAAAGCTTCTTCTCTTGTTGCTCCTGTTAAGATATTCTTGTACTTTGTTCTTACGAATGCTGCACCCTTACCAGGCTTTACATGCTGGAAGTCGATGATTACATGTGGTTCACCATTCATTTCAAAAGTCATGCCTTTTCTAAAATCACTTGCGTATAACATATTCTACTCCTTTAAAAATATTTTCAATTTCACAAAACCCGAATTTTCAAGGGTTTAAAATTCTTTATAAATTTACGGTATATATTATACCAAAATATACCCGGATTGCCAATACCTCTTATTTATTATTACCGGCAATCTTGATAGTTTCACCCAGAATTTTATAAACATCATTGAGCATAAGCGAAAATCTCACTTCAGCCTGCAGATACTGCGCTGCCAGCGGGTCTGCCATCATGATGCCGTACAGCTTCTGCACCTGTGCCATGAAATCAGCATCAACCTGCTGTCCCATCATCTGTTTGGTCTGAATTTCCATCTGCTTTTCCTGAAAATCATTCAGCATCTGTGTAAGTTCACTGTTCTGTGAAACTGAAGCCTTTGCAGCTTCATACTGTTTTAATTCATCTGAATCCTTTATAGCATTTGCCAGATTTCTGGCTGCGTCATATACATTCATATTATACCTCCAGGAATATAGGCAGTATTACAGGACTTCTCTTCGTCTGCTTATATATAAAGCCTCTCAGGTCATCTCTTACTGCCGCTTTTAAGGCATTCCAGTCCTTGACATTTTCTTCACAGCATCTGTCAAGGGTTGCCGCCACAAGCTGTCTTGCCTGCTCAATAAGGTTTTCGTTTTCTCTTACATATACAAAGCCTCTCGAGATAATGTCCGGTCCCGAACAAATCATTCCCGAAGCTCTTTCAATAGCTGCCACAACTATGATTAAGCCTGACTCTGAAAGCAGTTTTCTGTCGCGGAGCACGATATTTCCCACATCACCTACTCCAAGTCCGTCTACATAAATGGCCTGTGAAGGAACTTCTTCTTTTATAATCTCTGCCTTGTTTGCAGTAAGGTTTAAGACATTGCCGTTTTCAAGTATAAAAATGTTCTCGCTGGGTTTTCCAAGACTTTCCGCAATATGTGCATGGCTCTTCAGATGTCTGTATTCACCGTGCACAGGCATAAAGAACTTAGGCTTAATCAAAGAATGCATAAGCTTTAATTCTTCTGCACAGGCATGTCCCGAAACATGTATATCCGCAATATCCGAGTAAATCACCTCTGCGCCCTTTTCAAACAGTTTGTTTACGACGTTTGAAACAGTCTTTTCGTTTCCGGGAACAGGGCTTGAAGAAAGGATAACCATATCTCCCTTCTTTATCTGTACCGCCTTATGGTCCGCCGAAGCCATTCTTGCAAGTGCCGACATAGGCTCTCCCTGGCTTCCTGTAGTTATGATAACAAGTTCTTTATCAGGTATATTCTTTGTCTTGTTAATGTCCACCAGTACATTTGCCGGAGCCTTAAGATATCCCAGTTCCATGGCAATGTTTACTACATTTACCATACTTCTGCCGGAAATTGCCACTTTTCTTCCAAACATAACAGCCGTGTCTATTATTCTCTGAACTCTGTGCACATTTGAAGAGAATGTGGCTATGATAATTCTCGCTTCAGAATTTCTGAAAATATTCTCGATTGTATTTCCTACAGTCTGCTCCGACATTGAATATCCCGGACGTGTTGCATTTGTACTGTCGCAAAGCATGAGCTGGACTCCTTTTGAGCCAAGCTCCGCCAGCTTTGCAAAATCAATAGGCTCTCCGTCAACAGGAGTATAGTCAATCTTAAAATCTCCTGTGTGGAACACACGGCCTACCGGAGTATCTATGCTCAGGCATATGGAACCTGCCACAGAATGTGTGCTTCTGATTGCTTCAATAGTGAAAACTCCCATCTTCACCTTGTCACCGGCTGAAACCGTATTAAGATTTCCCACGATTCCATGTTCCTTAAGCTTATTTTCAACTAATCCTAAAGTCAGTTTCGTACCGTAAATAGGAAGATTAAATTTTTTCAGAAGATACGGGATTGCGCCTATATGGTCTTCATGTCCGTGCGTAAGTATTACGCCTCTGAGCTTTTCCCTGTTTTTTTCAAGATACGTAAAATCGGGAATAACAATATCAATTCCGTACATCTCATCTTCCGGGAACGACATACCGCAGTCTATGACAATAATGTCATTTTTATATTCCAAAAGGGTCATATTTTTTCCGATCTCATTCAACCCACCGATTGGAATTACGCGCAGCGGAGTGCTGTTCTTCTTGTTGCTTCTTTTTCTCATTATTTCTCCGTTCTACTTTGCCACGAAATCCTATTTTACAACGATATTTAAAAGCTTATTTGGAACTGCAATAACTTTTACAATTTCTTTTCCCGCAGTTAATTCCTTAACCTTCTCATTTTCCATTGCAAGCTTTTCAAATGCAGCCTTGTCAAGATTTGTTGCAACATTCATCTTTTCTTTGACTTTTCCGTTTATCTGGATAACGATTTCAACTGTATCCTTTACCAATGCCGCTTCATCATACTTAGGCCAGCTTTCTGAATAAACCGAACCTTCATGACCAAGACCTGACCACATTTCTTCGCAGATGTGAGGCGTAAACGGTGACAGTATAAGTACAAGGTTTTCAACTGCCGCTTTCAGCAGACCTAAATTGATATCATCAAGCTCCTTATATCTGTACATTTCGTTTACCATTTCCATAATTGAGCTGATAGCTGTATTAAAGCTGAATCTGCCGCCCACATCTTCGGAAACCTTCTTAATCGCTGCGTTCATTTCGTAAGCTAAAGATTTGTCAGCTTCTGTTTCTAATATATATGAATCCGGTGCGAACTTAATCACATCTTTCAATTCATAAACCAGTCTGTATACTCTGTTAAGGAAACGGTAGCTTCCTTCAACACCTGCATCAGACCAGTCAAGTTCTCTTTCAGGCGGAGCAGCAAACAGGATAAATAGTCTTGCTGTGTCAGCGCCGTACTTTTCAATGATTTCAGCAGGAGTTACAACGTTGCCGATAGATTTTGACATCTTCTTTCCGTCTTTGATAACCATACCCTGTGTAAGCAGGTTTTCAAAAGGCTCTTCACAGGAAGTATATCCAAGGTCATAAAGAGCCATCTGGAAGAATCTTGCATACATCAGGTGAAGAATTGCATGCTCAACACCGCCGATATACTGGTCAACGTTCATCCAGTACTTCTGCTTGTCAAAATTGAATGCTTCCTTGTCATTCTTTGCATCGGTATATCTTAAGAAATACCATGAAGAATCAAGGAATGTATCCATAGTATCCATTTCTCTCTTTGCAGGCTTGCCGCACTTAGGGCATACTGCATTTGCGAATACCTTGCTTGTAGTAAGAGGTGATTCGCCCTTGCCTGTAAACTCAACATCTGTAGGCAGCATTACAGGCAGATTTTCTTCCTTTTCAGGAACCCAGCCGCAGTCATCGCAGTAAATCATAGGGATTGGAGTACCCCAGTATCTCTGTCTTGAAATCAGCCAGTCACGAAGTCTGTAATTGATTGATTTTTTACCGATACCCTTTTCTTCAAGGTATTCGATAATCTTAACGATAGCTTCCTTATTATTCATTCCCGTGAACTCACCGGAATTTATCATCTTTCCTTCAGCTACAAAAGCTTCTGTTAAGTTATTTAAGTCTATGGAAGGATCGTCAGGCTGAACTACAGGTATAATCTCACAGTCAAACGCCTTCGCAAAATCAAAGTCTCTCTGGTCATGTGCAGGAACAGCCATAATAGCACCTGTACCGTAATCCATAAGAACATAGTCTGAAATGAAGATAGGTACCTTCTTTCCTGTCAGAGGATTTATGCAATGTCTTCCGATAAATACACCTGTCTTTTCATTTGTAGTCGATGTTCTTTCAATATCCGACTTGTGCTGCACCTCATCAAGATATTTTTCAACATCTGCTTCCTTGCCCGTTCCTTCAACAAGGCTCTTTACATAAGGGTGTTCCGGTGCAAGAACCATGTAAGTTACACCGAAAAGAGTGTCAGGTCTTGTTGTGAAGATATTAAGCTTTCTGTCATCGCCTTCTATTTCAAACTCAACCTCTGCACCGATACTCTTTCCTATCCAGTTTTTCTGCATGGTCTTTACCTTTGAAGGCCAGCCTTCAAGCTTATCCAGATTGTCAAGCAGTCTTTCTGCGTAATCTGTAATCTTGAAATACCACTGTGAAAGGCTCTTCTTTCCTACCAATGAGCCGCATCTTTCGCAGCATCCATCAACTACCTGCTCATTTGCAAGTACAGTCTGGCAGCTTGGGCACCAGTTTACAGGATTCTCCTTTTTGTAAGCAAGGCCCTTGTTATAGAACTGGATAAAAATCCACTGCATCCACTTATAATATTCAGGACGGCATGTTGCCACTTCTCTTTCCCAGTCATAAGAAAAGCCTAATTCTTTAAGCTGCTGAGTCATTTCCGCAATATTGTCAGTAGTCCACTTTGCCGGTGCAATACCGTGCTTGATAGCTGCATTTTCAGCAGGAAGACCGAAAGAGTCATAGCCCATAGGATGAAGCACGTTGTAGCCTGCCATATGCTTATATCTGGCTATTACGTCACCTATTGAGTAGTTTCTTACATGTCCCATATGTAATTTTCCCGATGGATAAGGGAACATTTCAAGAACATAGTATTTTTCTTTGCTATCATCTTCTTTTGTAGCAAAAATCTTATTTTCTTCCCAGTATTTCTGCCATTTCTTTTCTATCTCGTTAAAATTATATCTCTCCTGCATTTATTCATCCTCCAAATCAAGTTCTACAAATTCGCAGTCCCCCCAGACTTTTTCTATGTTATATCTATCCCGCATCTCCGTTGTAAAAATATTTATGATTACATCACCGTAATCCATCAGAATCCAGCCTGAGCTTGCCTGACCTTCAATATTTTTAGCAAAGATTTCTTTTTTCGCAAGTTCATCATCAACTTCGTCTGCAAGAGCCTTCACCTGTCTTTCGGTATTTCCCGATGCCAGTACAAAGTAATCTGCGAATGAAGCTTTTGAACTGATATCTATGCAGACAATATCCTGAGCTTTTTTGTTGTCAAGAACACTTGCCGCAAACAACGCAGTTTCTTTATTATCCATCTGATTTCTCCTTGTTTTTAAATATTCCAAAGCATGCTCTGTATCCTCGTCAAGATATTCTCCCCTTGATAAGACATATTCTGCAGTTCGTGACAATGACAGAATACATGCCCTGTCGAGGTCGGTTTCAGCCGCCTCCCTTATCTTTTCAACACCGGGATAACTTCTGCCCGGTTCAATGGCATCTGCCAAATAAATAATTTTTTCCAAAACAGACATGCCTTCTCTTCCGGTAGTATGAAAACTTACTGCATTTATCAAATCCGTGTCTGTTATGTGATACTCACTTTTCATGACCTCTGCCGCCACTTTGCCGTGAGCAAGATTCATATTGTCCAAATATCTGCGGTCAAGTCCAAAACGCCGCACATATTCGTTCATTTCCTCCTGGGATATGCATTTGAACATGTCATGGTATAGTGCTGCCAGCTCTGCTTTATGTACATCTCCGCCAAACTTTCCGGCAAGCCTTACTGCTGTATCACGAACTCCATAAACATGCTTTTTCCTTTTTTCAGTGAGATTCTGCTCTATAAATTCATCGATACAGACCATTTTCATAAATATACCTTTCAACAGCTTCAGGTACAAGTGCCCTTATGCTCTTTCCGTTTCTTATGTTGTTTTTTATCTCCGTCGAGGATATTTCCAGTTCTTTGTTTCTAAGCAGCACCACATGAGTATTATACCTGCTTTTTACTCTGTTTATGCAGGCTTCCAGCTGCTCCTCTTTGTCTCCGGGGCGAATACCGACTGCAAAGCTGCATGCCTTCAGCAGTTCTTCCGCCCTGTACCACAGCTCTATGCTGAGAAATGAATCAGTTCCCAGCATAAAGTAAATCTGAGTATCGTCATTATATACTTTTTTTATACGCTGTATTGTATTAAATGTGTATGAAATTTCATTGCTTTCAAGCTCTGAACAGGAAATCTCAAAGCTGTCATATCCTTTGACCGCTTCTTTAAGCATATTTACTCTGTGCTCATCCGAAGCAACTTCCCTGTTGAGTTTAAAAGGCTGATACTTTGCAGGAATAAATACCACCTTGTCGAGTTCCAGCTGTTTTTCCGCCTGAACCGCCAGCCCCATATGTCCCAAATGTACGGGGTCAAAACTTCCGCCGTATATTCCTATTTTCTTCATAATCACACACCTGTTTGTCCCGGGTTATTCTCCCTTTACACTGATAGCAAGCTCTTCAAGCTGTTCTGCAGGAGCTTCTGCAGGAGCTTCACTTACCATACACTGTGCTGCCTGATTCTTAGGGAATGCAATAACCTCTCTGATACTGTGCTGTCCCGAAAGCAGCATAACCATTCTGTCAAGTCCGTAAGCCAGTCCGCCGTGCGGAGGTGTTCCGTACTTAAAGGCCTCAATCAGGAAGCCGAACTTTTCATTCTGTTCCTCATCCTTAATGCCCAGAACATCAAACATCTTTGACTGAAGGTTTTTATCATGGATTCTGATACTTCCTCCTCCAAGCTCTACGCCGTTAAGAACGATGTCATAAGCTCTTGCTTTTACCTTGCCCGGATCTGTGTCAAGCAAATCAACCTGATCAAGCTTAGGACATGTAAACGGATGATGCATCGCAGAAAATGAATCTGTTTCTTCGTCATATTCGAACAATGGGAAGTCAACTACCCATAAGAAGTTGAACCTGTTGTCATCAAGAAGTCCCAGTCTTCCTGCAATTTCTCTTCTCAGGAAGCCAAGAGTATCAAATACGATTTTAGGCTTATCTGCCGCAATTAAAATCAAGTCGCCTGTCTTTGCTTCAAATACATCCGCAATTTCTCTAAGCTTTTCCTGTGAGAAGAATTTATTTACCGAAGAATTTATTTCTTCCTCACCTATTCTTATCCATACAAGACCCTTTGCCCCATAGTGTTTTGCAAGATCTGTAAGCTTATCTATGTCTTTTCTGCTGAAATGCTCCGAACCGCCGTCAATGTTTATGCCTCTTACATCGCCATTATTTGCCAGAGCATCCGCAAATACTTTAAACTCTGTACCTGCCACAACATCATTCAGCTTCTTCAGCTCAAAACCGAAACGGGTATCAGGCTTATCACTGCCGTATCTCTCCATAGCTTCATCATAAGGAATTCTTGGGAATGGAGTCTGGATATCTATTCCCTTCATTTCCTTCATTACTCTCTTAAGGAATCCCTCCTGAACTGCAATGACATCGTCTTCCTCCACAAATGACATCTCAAGGTCGATCTGTGTAAACTCAGGCTGTCTGTCAGCTCTGAGGTCTTCATCACGGAAGCACTTTACAATCTGCATATATCTGTCTGTGCCTCCTACCATCAGAAGCTGCTTGAACATCTGCGGTGACTGTGGAAGAGCATAGAATTTTCCCGGATTTACACGGCTTGGAACAAGATAGTCTCTTGCTCCTTCAGGTGTAGGCTTGATGAGCATAGGTGTTTCAACCTCAGTAAAGCCTTCCGCATCAAAATAATCCCTTGTAAGCTTTGCAAGCTTATGTCTGAAAGTAAGGTTCTGCTGCATCTTGTGTTTTCTTAAATCAAGATAGCGGTATTTCAGTCTCAGATTGTCATCTACATTGTCGTCATCCTTGATATAAATAGGAGGTGTTTCAGCCTCTGAATAAATAACAAGGTCATTTGCAAAAACCTCGATGTCACCTGTAGGGATATCCTTGTTCTTTGACTGTCTTTCTTTTACTGTTCCTTTGATACCAACTACATATTCACTTCTAAGGGTATCTGCCTTTTCAAATAATTCCTGCGGGATTTTATCATCAAAAACAATCTGTACGATTCCTGTTTTATCTCTGAGATCACAGAAAATCAGGCCGCCCAGATTTCTTCGCTTCTGAATCCAGCCATTCAGGACAACGTTTTCTCCAACATTGTCTGAATTTAAAACTCCGCACATGTGTGTTCTTTTAAAAACATTACTCATTCTTTTTCTTTTCTCCATTCTTACTTAATTTGCTTAACATTCCGGTCGTTTATTTTTTTAATTCTTCGATAATGTTTTCTATATCAACAACTCTCTGCTCTGAGGTTGCCATAGTCTTTATTGCAAGCTTACCTTCGTTAAGCTCGTTATCCCCTATTACTACCGTATACTTTGCGTTAAGTCTGTCTGCATATTTGAACTGCCCTTTAAAATTTCTTGCAAGCAGGTCCATTTCAGCCTTCATTCCTTCCTGTCTCAGCTTTCTTATCAGTGACAATCCGTATTTCTTTGCAGCATCTCCCATAACCGCAATAAATACATCTACAGGTTCAGGCTGAGGGATTTCAATACCGTTTGCCTCCATAGTAAGAAGAAGTCTTTCAATACCAAGTCCGAAACCTACGCCGGGAGTTGAAGGACCTCCGATTTCTTCCATCAGATTGTCATATCTTCCGCCGCCGCAGACAGTGCCCTGTGCTCCGATATTGTTTGAAACAAATTCAAAAGCAGTTTTCGTATAGTAATCAAGACCTCTTACAATGCCCGGGTCAACAATATACTCAACGCCCATAGCTGTCAGATTTTCTTTCAGTTCTTCAAAGGCTTCCTTACATTCATCGCACAGATAATCAAGCATAACGGGAGCACCCTTGCCTATTTCCTGACATATAGGTGATTTGCAGTCAAGAATACGCAGAGGATTTCTGTTGTATCTTCCCTTACATGTATCACAAAGTTCATCATATCTAGGCTTTAAAAATTCCTTTAATGCCTCTCTATGCTTTTCTCTGCACTTAGGGCAGCCTATGCTGTTTATTCTGAGTTCAAGGTCTCTGATGCCAAGTCCTGCCAGAAAATCGTTCGCAAGGCAGATAACTTCCGCATCTGTCATCATATTTGACGAACCAAAGGCTTCTATTCCAAACTGGTGGAATTCTCTCAGTCTTCCCGCCTGAGGCTTTTCATATCTGAAACAAGGTATATTGTAATACAGCTTTGTAGGCTGTACTTCTGCAAACTGCTTATTTTCAATAAAAGCTCTGCATACACCTGATGTTCCTTCAGGCCTTAATGTAATGCTTCTTTTTGCATAGTCTTCAAATGTATACATCTGCTTTTCAACTACATCTGTAGTATCACCGACGCCTCTTGCAAAAAGCTCAGTATGCTCAAACATAGGAGTTCTTACTTCTTTAAATCCGTATCTTCTGCATATATCAGCAAACGCTTTTTCAACAAAATGCCATTTGTAAACCTCGTTTGGCATGATATCTTTTGTACCCTTAGGTGCTTTCGTCAACATTTATTTTACCTCCTTAAACAAATTTTCTTCCTTTCTTTTCAGCATCTCATCAAGACGCTCTATATATATTTCAAAATTAGATACATTAGGTACACGTTCCAACCGGTTTTCCTCAGGGAAATAAATCTTTGATATTCCGCCTGCGCCAAGAGCAACAATGCTCTGATTTTCGTCCATTATCCTGATGTTATATATACCATCGTATCCTTCTTTTGTATATCCTATGTTTTCAAGACTTCCCGCCATGTGCTTCTGCCTGTAAAGATAGTACGGATAATAGCCCTTTTCCGCCATCTTCCTTTTTGACAGTGCAAGCATTTTTCTCACAGTTTCCGCCTGCTTGTAATGAAAACCACTGTCAACGTCTATCAGTCTGGAGGCTCTCTTTACGGCCAGCGTATGTACGGTTATATTCTCTGCTCCCAGTTCTGTGATAATGTCCAGTGTCCTTTCAAAGTCCTCTGCAGACTCACCCGGAAGGCCTGCTATAACATCTGCGTTTATAATAGGTATTCCGGCCTCTTTTGCCATTTCAAAAGCTTTTACAATATCCTGGCTGCTGTGTGAACGGCCTATTATCTTCAAAGTTTCTTCTTTCATAGACTGCGGATTTATGCTTATTCGCTGTACACCGTTGTCTCTGATAGCCTTAAGCTTTTCAGGAGTAATAGTATCAGGTCTGCCGGCCTCCACAGTAAATTCTTTTGTCTTTGTTAAATCATAAGCGTTTCTTACAGCCTTCAGCAGCCTGTCCAGCTGTTCAGCTGTCAGGGTTGTGGGTGTCCCACCTCCTATATATATGGATTCAGGATACCAGCCCATTTCCTTCATTTTTCTTCCCGTATACTCTATCTCCTGAAGCAAAGCATCCAGATACATCCGGATTTTTTCAGGTGGTGACTGGTTTGAAGTAAATGAACAGTAAAGACATCTCGTAGGACAGAATGGTATGCCTATATAAATGCCCACACTGTTTTTCTCCGGACTGCCAAGAACTCTCTGCTGTGTATGATATATATTTTCTGTCAGTTCAAGCTTTTCGTCACTGAAAAGATATCCATCCTTCAGTTCTCTTTTGGCCGCTTCAGCAGAGCCCAGTTTTTTTGTCAATTCACGCATAAGCTTTACAGGTCTTACTCCCGTATGAATGCCCCATTCGGGAATAATGCCCGTGATTTCAGAAAGCTTCTCGTAAATATCTCTTTTGAGCCTGTCTTTTTCTTCACCGCTGAAGATAATTTCAGACTCATATTCGGATTCTTCTGTGCCGCTTTCTTCCGTTTCTTCCGCAGAAAAAAGCTTATACTGCTCCGGAC
>JBJETA010000049.1:0-3967 GCA_051883075.1 Anaerovoracaceae bacterium | reverse complement strand
TAGCAAGAGGAAGAGCATTTCCTACCTTGATATCAGCTTCAGGTCCTGATACAACCATATCTCCGACATTAAGCTTGTTAGGAGCGATGATGTATCTCTTGTCACCGTCTGCGTAGAAGATTAAAGCAATGTTTGCACTTCTGTTTGGATCGTATTCGATAGCAGCAACCTTACCAGGTACGCCATCCTTATTTCTCTTGAAATCGATGATTCTGTACTTAGGTCTGTATCCGCCGCCTCTGTGTCTTACTGTAATCTTACCTCTGACATTTCTTCCTGAATGCTTCTTAAGAGTTACTGTAAGAGCCTTTTCAGGTGTCTTCTTAGTAATTTCTTCAAAAGTTGAAACCGTCATTCCTCTTAAGCCAGGAGTAGTCGGATTATACTTCTTGATTCCCATATTTTTCGTCCCTCCTTATAGACTCTGGAAGAATTCGATTTCCTTACTCTTTTCAGTCAGAGTAACAATCGCCTTCTTTGAAGCCGCAGTTCTTCCTACGTTTCTTCCCATTCTCTTAACTTTACCGTTTACATTCATAATGTTTACTTTCTTAACTTCTACTCCGAAGATTTCTTCGACAGCCAGCTTAACTTCTGTCTTGTTGGCATCAGTAGCAACCTTGAAAGTGTATTTCTTTTCCTGTGCGTTATCCATACTTGTTTCGGAGATAACCGGCTTAATAATTACGTCGTATGCTGTTCTCATTATGCATATACCTCCTCAATCTTATTGATAGCTTCCTTTGTTACGATGAAGCTTGTGTGGTTAATGATTTCATATACGTTCATTGTACCAACTAAAGCTGTTCTTACTCCAGGAATGTTAGCAGCTGATCTGATTACATTTTCATCCTTTTCAGCCATAACGATTAATGCCTTCTTAGCAGCATTTACGTTGTTTAACACCTTAATCATTTCCTTAGTCTTTGGAGCTTCAAATGATAATGTATCTAATACAATGATTTCCTTTTCAGCAACCTTTGAAGAAAGGATTGACTTCATAGCAAGTCTTCTTAACTTCTTAGGAACTGTATATCTATAATCTCTTGGCTTTGGTGCGAATACAATACCGCCGCCAATCTGTGATGGGTCTGTTGAGCTACCCTGTCTGTGACGACCGGTACCCTTCTGTCTGAAAGGCTTTCTTCCGCCGCCTCTAACTTCGCCTCTTGTCTTAGCTGACTGAGTACCCTGTCTCTGGTTAGCCAGATAATTCTTTACTACTGCAAGAACAGCGTTCTGGTTTGGCTCGATTCCGAATACCGCATCGTTTAATTCAATGCTGCCAACTTCTGCTCCCGCCATATTTAGCATAGTTACTTTTGCCATTTTCTACTTCCTCCTTTCTGAAGTCTATCTATTTGTCCTGACCTTTTACTGCGTACTGGATACGAAGTAATCCGCCCTTAGGGCCTGGAACCGCACCCTTTACCAGCATAAGGTTTCTTTCTTCGATAACCTTTACAAGTACAACGTTCTGAACTGTAACTGTATCACGGCCTGTTCTACCAGGAGCCTTGTTGCCTTTGAATACTCTTGAAGGATAAGTACCTGCAGCCAACGCACCGGCTAATCTCTTGTGCTTTGAACCGTGAGTCATAGGGCCTCTGTGGTGTCCGTGTCTCTTGATGTTACCCTGAGTACCCTTACCTTTTGAAGTTCCTGTTACATCCAGTTTCTTGCCTTCTTCAAAATCAGCAACTGTAATAGTCTGTCCAACTTCATAGCTTTCGCCTTCTTCTAATCTGAATTCAGCTAAGTGCTTCTTTAATTCAAGATTGTTCTTTGCGAAATGTCCGGTTAATGGCTTGTTAACTCTGTGAGCCTTTGTTTCACCAAAGCCAATCTGTACTGCTTCGTAACCGTCAGTTTCGTTTGTCTTAACCTGAGTTACTGTTACAGGACCGGCTTCGATAACTGTTACAGGAATAACTTCTCCTGCTTCTGAGAAAATCTGAGTCATACCGATTTTCTTTCCTAGAATTGTCTTCATATTTTTTCTCCTTCCTCTTACAGCGGATTGCTCTGGTTTGGTCTGTGCCCTCTCATGCAATCTTTCTAAGGGAGAAATCCCTTAAAATTCTGTTTTGATTTGTTTGTTCAGCTTAAGCTTACAGCTTGATTTCAATATCAACGCCTGCAGGCAGATCCAGCTTCATAAGAGCATCTGCTGTCTTTGTTGTGGCATTTGTGATATCAATCAGTCTCTTGTGAGTTCTCTGTTCGAACTGTTCTCTGCTGTCCTTATACTTGTGAACCGCTCTTAAGATTGTTACCACTTCTTTTTCTGTTGGAAGCGGAATAGGGCCTGATACTTCAGCGCCTGTCTTCTTTGCTGTCTCAACAATTTTAGCCGCAGACAAATCAAGTGACTTGTGGTCATATGCCTTAAGCTTAATTCTGATTTTCTGTTGTTCGCTCATTGTTCTTCTTTCCTCCTAATTTTTTTGTACGTTGTCGCTATGCCTGTACAAGGGGTTCTTACGCCTTGATTTTTTAACGTGTGCGGTGGAATTGCTTGCTTTGCACACGCATCCGAGTGTTTCTTTTTTGAAGCTCAGATTTAAGCAAGACGAATCCCTTCGCCCCCATCATGTGGGGACAATTCTCAGCAGAAATTACCTGATAGCTCAGCAACTTCCTGCTTCATCGCCTTAAGCAACCTAAAATACTATACACTATCTCCTAAAGGATTGCAATACTTTTTTTAAAAAAAGTTAGTGATATTTTCGAGTTTTTATAACCAGGGAAGTATAGGTTTTTCAAGTCTCGCAGAGTGCGCTTTCTATACACGTTCCCTGGTGTTTCTTTTTTATGTTCTCTCAGCCATAAGATGGGACTATATCAGCATTTTCGGCACTATGCCAGCACATTTCCGCCTATAAATTCTCTCAGTATGGAATTGTTGGCAATCATCGAATCATCTTCTATCGCTTCAAAATGTTTCAGGAAGCCGAGCATTCTCTGTGCCTCGCTGTACTCAGGCTCATCCTTCCTTATCTCCATGAGCAGAGGCTCTGCATATTTCTTTAGTACCGAAATTTCATATAAATGTACAGAGTTAAACAATTCATCAGCCTCATTGCTGAAAGGAAAGATGTTTTTATCCTCACCCGCTCTTACTTTTGGCCACATTTCAATGGTGTTCTTTGCAGAATATCCCCTGAACTTATAGTCCCTGACTATCCTTCTCAGCATACGTGCATCTGTAGTAGGTATCCTGTTATGCTTGTCTATATTCAGTGCAGTAAGCGGACTTATGTAAATCTTAAACTTCTCCTCATCCGGTATTGCTGCCGAAAGTTCCCCGTTCAGTGCATGTATACCCTCTATGATAACCGGCTGTTCTTTATCAATGGCAATGAGTCTTTGTCCAAACTTTTTCTTTCCATCTATGAAATCAAAGCTTGGAATATCAACAATCTCGCCTGCCAGCAGCGCATTCATCTGCGCATTGAAAAGTTCAACGTCAAGAGCACTCACATCTTCAAAGTTTTTCTCTCCGTTCTCATCAACAGACATTTCTTCCCTTTCTTTGAAATAATCGTCCATTCCCAGATATATAGGCTTCAGTCCGTTGACCTTAAGCTGTATCAGCAGCCTTTTCGCAAAAGTAGTCTTACCGGAGGATGAAGGTCCTGCAATCAATATGATTCTCTTCTTTTGGCGCTTGATAATGTCCGCAAGCTCCGCCACCTTCTTTTCGTGCAGCGCCTCCGAAAGCTGTATCAGCTCCTTATACTCACCGTTCAGGACCTTTTTGTTCAGATCATCAACATACGAAACCTCCATCAGCCTTCCCCAGTTAGTCGCCTCGCCAAAAGCTTCATACAGCTTAACTTCATCCACAAATTCAGGTATGACATTTGGATTTTTCGGATGCGGGAACCTTAGCAGTACCCCTCTTCTGTATTTTCTAAGTTCAAACAGCTTTGTATATCCCGTACTCAGCACCATACCGCCGCAG